>JBFJHN010000336.1:0-4473 GCA_041613275.1 Candidatus Krumholzibacteriia bacterium
CGTACGCAGCTCGTCCGGGAAGTCGTCGATGCGATCGATGTAGCGCGATACCAGGATGCACCCCTGCACCAGGTGGCCGATCAAACGTCCCGGCGTGGAGTACTCGATGTAGCTCTTGAACATGAGCTCCTCGATCTTGCCGATGTCGTGCAGCAGGATGCCCCCGAGGAGCAAATCGCGGTGGATGGACGGGTACAACGAAGCCAAGGTGTCGCCGAGCTTGAGCATCGACAGCACGTGCTCGAGCAGACCCCCCACGTAGGCGTGATGCCAGCCCTTGCCGGCCGGCGCACACTTGTAGCGCGAACGCACTGCGGGATCGCGGAAGACGTCGCGGTACAGGCGACGCAGGTGGGGGTCTTCCACCGTTTCGATGATCTTCAGCAGGCTGTCGTAGGCAGCGTCGAGATCGTTGTGCGACGTCGGCAGGAAGGCCGAGAGGTCGTAGCCGCTGGGATCGGCGCGCTCCATGCGCTTCAGCTTGATCTGACGCACGTTCTGGTACATCTGCACTTCGCCGGTGACGTGTGCCAGATCCCCCGCGCTGATCTGATCGTCGACGATCTCGGCGCCGTGCCAGAGAATGGCGTTGATCTGACCCGAGCGATCGCCCAGCTGGAAGAGCAGGTAGCGCCCGCCGTTCTGCTGCTCGCGACGCACCTTCTTCTTGACCACGAGAACGCCGTCCGGGTGCATGCCCGGCTCGAGCGTCGCCACCTGCAGCGGCTGGGGTGCACCGCGCGGTCCGTTCGACGCGTGCGTGTGCGGCTCGCGCGTGCTCATCGAGCTCGATCTCCCTCAGGCGTGGCGAACGTGCATGATGTCACCATCATGCACCTCGTAGCTCTTGCCCTCGAGTCGGAGAATGCCGTGGGTCTTGGCTGCGGACATGCTTCCGACCCGAACGAAGTCATCGTAGTGGATGACCTCCGCCCGGATGAAGCCTTTCTGAAGATCGCTGTGAATGCGTCCCGCCGCCACCGGGGCCGAGGAACCCCGCCGAACGGGCCACGCGCGCACCTCGTCCTCGCCCACGGTGAAGAACGAGACGAGGTCGAGCAGACGGTACGCGGTGCGCACGAAGGCGTCGCGCGCCGATTCCTGCAGCCCCAGCTGCTCGAGGAACTGTTGGCGTTCGTCGGCGTCGAGCTCGATCAGCTCGCACTCGATCTTGGCGCACAGGCGCAGCTCGGCGCGTCCCGGACGTTCGCGTGGCGCAGACGCCTCGCGCCCGAGCGCGTCTTCATCGACGTTGAACACCACCACGGCGGGCTTGAGGCTCAAGAACTGGAAGCCGCGCATCCGCGCGGCCTGGTCCGCGGACCATTCGGTTTCGCGCAGCGGGCGTTCGTCCTCGAGATGCTGCTGGAGCGTCTCCAGGAGAGCCTGCTCGGCGTGGTTCTCGGGCCTGTTGCCCTCCTTGCGCAGACGCTCGAGACGCTTCTCGACGCGCTCGAGGTCGCGCAGGACGAGCTCCTGCTCGATGCTGTCGAGATCGCGTGCAGCGTCATGCGAACCCGGAGGACGCGGCACGCTGGGATCCTCGAAGTCGCGCACGACGAGCGTCAGCGCATCGACGTTGCGCACCGCGTCGAGGAGCGGTTCGGGGAACGTGGGACGTCCGGCGGCGCCCGGCGTGTGGTCGGCGCCCGGGTCGACGAAGACAATCTCGGCGTGGGTGGTCTTGCGCGGCGTGTAGATGTTGGAGAGTCGATCGACACGCGCGTCGGGAACGCGAACGACCGCCGTGGCCGGTTCGCTGGAACGCGTGCGATCTTCGAGACGCCCGGTGAGCGCAGAGAACAACGTGGACTTTCCGGAGCTCGGCCACCCGAGGATCCCGACCTGCATGGCGTCCCCGTTCGCGCGAGATGGTGTGGGAGTGTTGCGACGTCAGCGTGCCGTCACGGTGAACACGGACTCTTCCGCTTCCCACTTGGCATAGTTCTCGTCACGACACGAAACGACGCCCCGGAACTCGGTGCGGGTATCGGGGAGGACGCGCAGAGCGGCGGATTCGACCGGTCGCGTGGCAACGAGTCGGAACCGGAACACCGGAACCCGTTGGGACTCGACGCAGTGGAACGCCAGGTTCAAACCCGACTTCGGCGTGCCGAGAGCGACGAGCGATTTGACGAGGACCTCCTCGCCGACCACCAAAAGCCCGTCGGGCACCCCGAGCGTGAAGGCCACGGTCGAGATCTGCGATGCCTCGGACTCGCGCTCGGCGACGAGATAGACGTCGAACGGCTTCATGACCGCGGTTTCGAGCGAGGCGCTGCGTTTTTCCACGTCGCCCAGGAGAACCAGGCGCACGGTCTCGTCGTCCTGCGCCGCGGCGCTGCCGGGCCCAGACACGAGGAGGCACGCGAGCAGAATCTGAAGGAGTCGCTTCATGGTTGGCTCGGGGGTCTTGGGGTCGGTGCGCCGCTCAGCGTGTGTCCATCAGCATGGCGAGCGCAGTGTCGTAATTCGAACTGGCGTGAGGCCCCACCCAGAAGTAGATCAACCCGTCCCGCTCCCAGATGGTGACGTCGTTCTCCTCGAGCCGGTGGCGCTCCCGGGGGGCGCCGTCCTCCGACTGCGTGTCGAGGAGCATAAATTGTTCCGTGACCTGGTCGCTCATGTAAAGCGAAAACGACCGCGAATTGGCGTCCCGATAGCCGATCTGATTGACTACAACGTTGTCGAAGCTACAACGGGTGACGGTGACGAGCTGCAGGCCGCTTCCAGCGAGGTCGGGCACGGCCGTGCCCTTCGACGGCGCGTCGAGCGCGTCGCCGACGGCGAGCAACAGATCGTGACAGCAAGGCGGCATCGCCTGGCCGAAGGTCGGCGCGTGGCAGTCGTGACGCCTGGCCGCGGCTTTGGCCAGGGCGGGCGCCTGCTGGAGCAGGTGGAAAGGCACGAGGATCAGGAACAGCAGCGTCGCCACCATGGCCACCCGAGGCGTCCAGGGCGATGCCAGCGCGCGGCGATACCAGCGGCTGCGGATGTCGACGACCGCTGCCTGCGGCGGGTCTTCGGCGCCGGCTGCGATGGCGCGCACGCGCGCGCGCAGCGCCGCGCCGGGTGCGGCACGCCCGAGCTTTTCGCACAGGAGGTCGCGCAGCTCGGGCTCGACGATCTCGACCGCCTGGCAGGTCTCGCAGGACTGCACGTGCTGCTCGACCTCGCGGGACGCGTCGTCGGACAGACGGCCCTCGAGAAAGAGCTGCAGACGTTGTCGCGAAAGCGTGCAAGACATGCGAATCAGTCCTTCACCAAACCGCGCTTGCGGGCGAACTCACGCAGCGACTTCTGCAGGAGCTTGCGGCCGCGAAACAGGCGCGACATCACCGTACCGATGGGGATGTCGAGAATCTGCGCAATCTCCTTGTACGCGAACCCCTCGATGACCGAGAGGATGAGCACGGTGCGAAACTCCTCCGGCACCGCCTCGAGCGCCACCTTGACCTCGTCGTGCAAGAGGTCGGCGAAGGCGCTCATGTCGCCGCGGGTCGGCTGATCGAGCGGCGCTTCGGGTCGCTGCGCGAGCACCGGCTCGACGTCATCGAAGTGCACGGGCGTCGGCTGTTTCGACTTCTTGACGTATTGGTTGATCCTGGTGTTCGTCAGGATCTTGAACAGCCACGCCTTGCAGTTGGTCCCTGCCTGGTAGCGGTCCCAAAAACGGTGCGCCTTGAGATACGTCTCCTGAACCAGATCCTCGGCATCGCTGGGGTTCTGGGTCATGCGGAGCGCCGTGTTGTAGAGCGCGTCCAGGTGAGGAAGAGCCTCCACCTCGAACCGGCGGCGTTTTTCCGCCTCGCTCTCGCGGCGCATCGCGCTCCTAACGGGTTGGAATCGTCGCAGTTCGCGTTTTATTCCGGCCTGGGGCGCGGGGGCTCTCCAACGGTGCCACGCGTCCGTTTGGGGGCGGACGCGTCGCACACGAGTCTCTCAGGGGCCGGGCGCGTTGGCCAGCCCCGCCCGCACGATGTCGTGCATGTGGATCAGGCCGTCCAGACGGCCCTCAGCGTCGACCACGGCCAGCTGCGTGATGGCCCCCCCCACGTTCTCCTCCATGTGGCGGAGCGCCTCGACCACGGGGCTTCCCGCTGCGATGCGTTTCGGATCGGGGACCATGACGCCGTCGACCGAGCGCTCGAGGGCGTCGGGATCGCGCACCAGAATGCGCTTCAAATCGCCGTCGGTGATGATGCCCTGCAGGCGGCGCTCGACGTCGACCACGAGCACGCAGCCCAAACGCTTTTCCATCATGACGAACAGCGCGCTGCGGAGCGTCGTTTCCGGATGCACGCACGGCAGGTCGTCGTCGGTATGCATGATGTCGCGCACGGTCAGCAGGAGCCGGCGTCCGAGAACGCCGCTCGGATGCGTCAGCGCAAAATGCTCGGCACCGAAGTCGCGCCGCTTGAGCAACGCCACCGCCAGCGCATCGCCCACCGCCAACGCCGCGGTGGTGCTGGC
>JBFJHN010000337.1:0-4470 GCA_041613275.1 Candidatus Krumholzibacteriia bacterium
CCACACGCGACTCCGAACGCGCCGCGGCAACCTGCACGAGCGGTGGCGCATCCAGCGTGATCCCCGAACGCCAGGGGTTCTCGTCGTCGACACGCGTGTGCGCGGCGATGTGGAGCACGTCGTAGCCTGCCAGCTCGTCGATCTCGAGCGCGGGGCCGGCGTCCGACGTGGCGGCGCGTACGTCGACGCCAGCGTAACGCCGTCCGAGATCGCGCACTTCGCGCCGCGCTTCGGGCAACGTCTCACCGCCACGCCCCGCGATGGCCAACAACGGCATCGCTGCCGTGCGCTCGGTCGAACGCTGCTCGCGGAAGCGCGCCAGCATCGTCGGCGAAGGAATCCAGATGACGTCGCGCTCCTGCAGGAGCGGTGCGTCGTCGCCGGATGACAGCACGCCCAGCGGAACGCGATACAGCTGACCGTCGGGCGAGTACAGAATGCGTTGCGCTTCCGCAATCCAATCGTCGAGCTCGCTCATCAGCAGCGCGCCGACGCGGGCGCATTCGGTATCGACCACGTCCTGCGGTGCACCCGTTTGCGAGGACGGCGTTGCCACGAGATCGCGCAGGATCTCGAGCTTCTCGCCCAGCTGTTGCTCCTCGTGCGGGATGCGGACCACGCGCACCGCCTGCTGTGTGACAGCGAACAGCAGCGTTTCGTCTTCGCCCTCGTAGGCGTCGAGCAAGAGCTCGCCGGGCCGCAGCACCTGCGTTTGCAACGTCTGCAACGTCGTCGGCTCCATGCGCTCTGCGGTCAGCGTCACGCCCGGTCCGAGCATGCGCTCCTGCAGCGTGCGCGCCTTGAAGCGCTGCATGCGGTCGAACGTCGCACGCGCGCGCGCCTCCGCGTCCGTGTCCGCCGGATGCTCCAGGCTGAGATGCGCCAGGCGCGCGTACACCTTGCGCGCCTTCGAGCCCCGTTCCTCGCGCCAGCGCGGATCCAGCGGCAGCGCACGGGCCTCTTCCCACAAACCGATGGCGCGCTCGAGCAGCGCGAAGGCGCTGTCGGGCTGCGCCAGCCCGCGGTAGCAGTCGCTCAGGCTGGTCAGCGTGTCCAGCCGGAAGTTGATCATGCGCCGTTCGAATGCGTGCTTCTCGACGTCGCGCAGCACCGGTACGGCCTCGGCGTAACGCTCCTGCGCCACCAGGAACGCGCCGCGCTGCATGTCCATCTGCATCTGGAAGTCGACCCGCGCCGTCTCCTTCAACGGCTGCGCGGCGTCGAGGACGGCCAACGCAGCATCGACGCTGTCGGCACGCGCCAGCGCGCGGCTCAACCCCAGCGCTGCCGTGAACTCTTCCTGGCGCAGGTCGTGCGCGCGCGCCAAGGCCATCGCCGTGCGATAGGTGGCCGCAGCCTGCGCGGGGCTGCCGCGTTCGAGGTGCGCCATCGCCATGTTCTGGTGCGCCGCGCACACGTAGTCGGGGAAATCGTTGTCGCGACTGAGCGCGAGCGCCTTCTCCAGGATGTCGAGCGCGTCACGGTAGAGCCCCAGCCGGATGCGCGCCTCGCCGACGTTGAGCGCGGTGAGCACCGCCGACTTCATGCGCCCGATGCGCGTGTTCAGCTCGTACGCGGCCACGAAGTTCTGCATCGCCGACCCCGGGTCGCCCAGCGCGTACTGCACCAGGGCCAGGTTGTTGAGCCCTTGCGCTTCCACCGGCGGGTAGTCGAGCGCGCGCCCCAGGTCGACGCAGCGCCGGAAGCACACCGCCGCACCCTCGAGATCGGCAAGCGAGTAGTACGAAATGCCCAGCAGGTTGTTGGCGTTGACCTCGTCGCGTCCTTCGCCGAGCGAATCGAAGATGGCAATCACCCAGTGCAGCTCGCCTTTGGCCTCCTCGAAACGCCCTTCGAAGTTGGCGCGTCGTGCCAACCACATGCGCGCGTGCGCCTCGAAGTTGCGGTCACCGCTTTCGACGGCCAGCGCGCGCAGGGATTCGAACTGCTCCACCGACTCGGGCACCTCGCCCGTGGCGTCGAGCGCCGTTCCGAGGTACAGGCGACCACGACAGAGGTTCAGCGTGTCGCCGCGCGCAGCGGCGGCGTCGAGCAGCTCGAGATACAGCGGGATCGCTTCGGTGTAGCGACCGAGATGGCCCAGCAGCTTGCCGCGCAGGAACACACCCAGGAGCACGGCGCTCGAGTCACCCGCCACCACCGATGAACCGTGATACGACTGCACCAACGTCAGAGCGGAGTCCGCCTTGCCCGCGAACCGCAACGAATCCGTGAGTGCGATCCAATATTGGTGCGTGTCGTCGGCCGAGGCGCGCCCGCACACGCTGCACGCCAAGAGCGCGACCAACAATGCTTGCTTCATGCACTCATTAGACGCCTTCTGTCTTGTTTGTGCAACTTGAGCGTGAACACTCGACCGGCTGCGTCGCAGGTCCGCGTGCGAAGCATCGGGTGACGTGGAGCGGCCTGGGTGATGCGGGCAATCCCCATCGGTTACAATCCGCGGGAGAGGGCACGCAAGCTGCACCCAACCCCGCGGGAGGGCCTCGTGGGACGTCGAGGAACGCTGCGCAATCTTCTGGCAGGCGCGAGCCTGCTGCTCGCGGTTTCCGTACACGCGGGCCCGGTCGACTACGTCGTCCACGTCAGCATCGACGGCCTGCGCGGCGACCTGCTGCAAACGCTGCTGGCGAACGACAGCAACGGCACGTACGCCGGCTTCCAGCGACTGGTCACCGAGGGCGCCAGCACGTACAACGCGCGCACCGACTACACGCACACGGTCACGATCCCGAACCACACGTCGATGCTCACCGGGCGGCCGGTGCTTCAGCCCGCCAGCCAGCCGAACACCGTGCACCACGGCTACACGAACAACGGCAGCCCGGGCGCGTCGCACACGCTGCACAACCGCGGCAACACCAACCTGAGCTACGTTGCCAGCGTCTTCGACGTCGTGCACGATCACGGCTTGCACACCGGGCTCTACGCCAGCAAGAGCAAGTTCGTCATCTACGAGCAGAGCTACAACGCCACCACGGGCGCCGCCGACGTCACCGGCGCGGACGACGGCAAGGACAAGATCGACGTCTACATGAACATGTCCACCGGCTCGCCGGCGAACGCCTCGAACCTGCACGCGGCATTCTTGCAGGACCTGGCCCAGGACCCGCCGCACTACAGCTTCGTGCACTACCGCGACCCGGACACGACGGGACATGCCGCGGGCTGGGGCAGCGCATCATGGAACGCGGCCGTCGCCGCGAGCGACGCCTACCTGCGCGACATCCTCGACACCATCGAGCAGAGCGCCGTGCTTGCGAACCGCACGGTGGTCATCGTCACCACCGATCACGGCGGCACCGGTACGGGGCACTCCGACCCAGCGACGCTCGACCACTACCGCATTCCGTTGTTCGTCTGGGGAGCGTCGATCCTCCAGGGCGTCGATCTCTACGCGCTGAACCCGACGACGCGCAGCGATCCCGGAACGTCGCGGCCGGACTACAACGCCAGCCCGCCGCCCATTCGCAACGGCGACACGGGCAACCTGGCGCTGGAGCTTCTGGGATTGGGAGCGGTGCCCGGCTCGACGATCAACGCCGCACAGGATCTCGACGCCGGGCAAGGTGCGGTGCCGGTGCAGAAGGGCACGATCGGGCGCTTCAAGGCGCGCTACCGCTGAGACCGGTCGAAGACCCTACTCCTGCGATTCGCCCCGCAGGCCGAACTCGCGCATCTTCCGGTACAGGTTCGGACGCTGCATGCCGAGCTTCTCGGCAGCGCGGCTGATGTTGCCGTCCGACTCGCTGAGCGCGCGCTGCACCAGGTCGCGCTCGAGCTTCTCCTTCGACTCGCGAAGCGTCAGCCCCTGCGTGTACCCCTGCAGCCACTCGCGCGCGGCCGCGTGCGCGTTGGCGTTGGCCAGCCGGATGTGCTCGGCGCCGAGCTCGTTGCTGTCGCAGAACAGAAGCGCCTGCGTCATGACGTTCTCCAGCTCGCGCACGTTCCGAGGCCACGAGTAGGCCTGCAGCTTGTCCAGGGCCGACTCGGTCAGCTTCGGGCACGGACGTTGATCGTCCTCCTCGCACAGCTTCTTGAGGAAGTGCTGCACGAGAAGCGGAATGTCCTCGCGGCGCTCGCGCAGCGGCGGCAACGTCAGCGTGATCACCTCGAGCCGCGCATAGAGGTCCTCGCGGAAGCGCCCCTCCTCGACGAGCGCCAGCAGGTCGTGGTTGGTGGCGGCGACGATGCGCACGTCGGAGTGACGCGCCGCGTTCTCCCCCACGCGCTTGTACTCCTTCTGCTCGATGGCGCGCAGCAGCTTGGGCTGGGTCTCGAGCGGCAGGTCGCCGATCTCGTCGAGGAACAGCGTGCTGCCGTCGGCCTCTTCGAACAGCCCCTTGCGATCCTCGGTGGCGCCGGTGAACGAGCCGCGCTTGTGGCCGAACAGCTCGCTCTCGATCAGCTGGTGCGACAGCGCCGTGCAGTTGATGGTGAACAGCGGCC
>JBFJHN010000338.1:0-4460 GCA_041613275.1 Candidatus Krumholzibacteriia bacterium
CGTGGTGTGGAGACTGGGGCGATCCAACCGCCACGCGGACCCGGAACCCGGAGGCCGACTGCAACAGCTGGTCGACGCGGGTGACGCGCGCGAGCTCGCGCGGCGCGCCATGACGTTGCAGGGCCTGTTGCTCGACCTGCATCGCCAGTTGGCGACGGTCGGCTCGCAAGAAGAACTGGCGCGCATCATGGCGCTCGCGCTCACCGGCAGCTTCGCCTGCGAGCGCATCGTCGTCCTGCGGGCGGACACCTCGACGCGCCGCTACGAGACGATGGCGCGTGCCGGGGACAGCTCCGAGGCTCTGCAGATGGCCGCCCCGCGTCTGGCCTCCGACCTCGCACCGTTCCTCCCTCACGTGGCGCCGCTCGCCGCGCTCGACGCTGTGGTTCCCCGCGAGAAGAAGGACATCGCGCAGCGCTGCGCGGCGCAGGGGATCCACCGGGCCGCGTGGCTCAACGTCGACGGCAAAGTGGACTGGTTGGTGCTGATCGGACCCAAGTTCTCGCGTGCGGATTACGACGAGTTCGATGCCTCCATCTTGCAGGCGACGTTCGACGCCGCCCTGCTGGCCTGCAGCCGCCTCCTTCTCGTCGACGCGCTCCAGGAGCGCAATCGGCAGCTTGCCGACGCCAACACGCGCCTTCTGCACATCGACGATCTCAAGTCCGCCATTCTCACCGGCGTCAGCCACGAGCTGCGTACGCCGCTGACGCGCATCCTCAGCTACTGCGAAGCGCTGCGCGACGGCGAAATCGGCGCAGAAGAACAGCGGGCGTTCGTCGACGTCATCTTGAGCAGCGCGCGCTACCTCGCCGACAAGGTGGACGGCACACTGGCGTTCGCCGAGCTCATTGGCAGCCGCACCCTGCCGACGCGCGAGCGCACCCACCTCCACCGGGTGATCGAGGAAGTCGTCGAGAGCCTGACGGCCCATGCGTCGGAGCGCGGCGTGGCGTTGAGGCATCGCGCGGCTCCGCACGTTGCCATGACCGACCCGACGTTCGTGAGCGCGATCGTGAAGAACCTGATCGACAATGCGGTCAAGTTCACGCCGCGCGGAGGTCGGGTCAGCGTCGAGCTCGTGGCCGAAGGTGCGGGGGCTTCGATCCTGGTGCGTGACAACGGTCCCGGGATCCCGGACACCGCGCGCGATCGCATCTGGCGGCTGTTCGAGATGGGCGACATCTCTCTGCGTCGCGAAACGGCCGGACTCGGATTGGGGCTGGCCTTGTGTCAGCGTCTCGCCCAGGAGCTCGACGCCGAGCTGAGCCTGGTCGAAAGCGGCGCGCACGGCACCGTCTTCCGCATCCACTTTGCCGACGCGGCGCCGACCGAGCCGGACGCGCGCAGCGAGCCCCAGACGCACGAGGCCGTGCTGGTTCGCGTTCGCCGCCGGAGCTGAGCGCGGCCGCGCCAGCGCGCGCCGCTGGCATGCGACGCCCTCCTGTGCTGCAATGCGCGCATGCCGAAACGCCTCCCTGCATCGAAAGCGCCTCCAGCGTCCGATGCCGGCGCCTGGTGGCAGACCTGGCGCGCCGGCGCACTCGTCGGCGTCGTAGCCCTCCTCGTCCGCATCTTGCATCTCGTCGACTTCACGCGATTGCCGATCTTCGAGCGCCCCACCGTCGACGCGCTGCTGTACGTCGATTTTGCTCGCCGCTTCGCCGCAACAGGCGAGCTCCCTGAGGTGTTCTTCAAGCCGCCGCTCTTTCCCGTCGCCCTGGGCGCATGGTGGAACGTCGTGGGGGAGAGCTGGTTCTGGCTGCGCCTGCCGTTTGCCGTTCTGGGAGCCGGTACGGCGGTTCTGACCTGGTGCATCGCGCGGCGCGTGTTCACGCCGGGCGTGGCGCTCGTGGCCGGCTCTCTGTACGCGTTGCATGCCGGCGCGGTGTACTTCGAGGGCGAGCTCCTCGAAATGGGGCTCGTGACGTTCGTGCACACCGCCGCCTTCCTCCTGGTGCTGCGCAGCGACGCGTCGCCGCGGCGCGTGACGGCCTTCGTCAGCGGTGTCGCTCTCGGCGTCGGGATCGTCGCCCGCCCGACGTTCGTTGTCTTTGCTCTGCTGGCCATCGCCATGCTGGGCCGGCGGCGGCTGGCTTGGGGGGTCCTGGGCGTCTGCGCCGCCGTGGCGCCCGTAACGCTGCACAACGCCGTGCGCGGCGGTGACTTCGTCGTCGTCTCGTCCAACCTCGGCATGAACTTCTATATCGGCAACAACCCGAACGCCAACGGGCGCATCGTATCGACGCCGGAGCTTCCCGCCGAGCCCGCGCGCGCTCGTCGCGAAGCCCAGCGCATCGCCGAGATCGACGCCCAGCGTGAGCTGCCACCGTCTGCGGTCAGTCGCTACTGGTTGCGGCGTGGCGTCGAATACGCCTTCGCGCAGCCCGTGCGCACCGCACGGAACCTCGTGCGCAAGATGTACTTCCTGTGGAGCGGAACACCCTTGAGCGACAACGAGGATCTGCTCTCGCTGCCGCGCTATCTGCGCGTCTACGCGCTCCTTCCCGTTGGCATGTGGCTGCTCGCACCGCTCGGGCTTGCGGGTCTGGTCCTGTCGCGAGGCGCCGCCTCGCCACGCGGCGTCTGGTGGGCGCGCAACTTCGTTGTGGCTTCGGTTCTGGCAGTGTGGCCGTTCTTCGTCGTCGAACGCTTCCGGCTGCCGTGGACGCCGATTCTGGCGCTCTTCGCCGCGTGGCTGTTGGTGGAGCTCGGCGTGCGAATACGGCGCCGTGCGCGCGCCGCGCTGCCGTTGGCGCTGGTCGCGCTCGTGCTGCTCGCGGCCTGCAACGTGCCCCTGTTCGGCGTGCGACAGCCCCCGGCTCTGGATCTCGACTACAAGGTGGCCTACGCCTACCACCAGCGCGGCGACATCGATGCCGCGCTGCGTGCCTATCGCAGCGCCGTCGAACGCAATCCGCGTGCGGCGCTGGCACGCAACGCCCTGGGGTATCTCATGGCCGAGCGCGGCGAGAACCTCGACGAGGCCGCGCGTCTGGTGCGCGAAGCCCTGAGCATCGACGCGCAGCATGCGGCCAACTTCGCCGAGAGCCTCGCCTTCGTCGAGCTTCGGCGCGACGACCCCGAAGCGGCACGGGCCGCTTGCGATCTCGGCCTGGCGTCCGCGCCGCCGGGGCGCACCCGCACGCTGCTCCACCTGCGACGCGCCGAGGCGCTTCGGCGCCTGGGCGAACTCGACGGCGCCGCCCGCGACGCACGCTCCGCGCTCGACTCGGCGGCGAGCGGAGACTTGCGCCTCCAAGCGCAAGATCTGCTGCGCGCGATCGAGGCTTCGCCGACGAAGCCGTGACGCCCCGCTCCCGCTGCGGGAGTGAGATTGCGAAACGAACCTGGCGTGGGACTCGGTCCGGGAATCAGCGGTCTGCGAATCAGCGGTCCGCCTATGCGTCGTTCTCGTTGAGGAAATCGATCAGGACGCGGTTGAAGGCGTCAGGGGATTCCAGGTTGGCGAAGTGGCCCGCGCCGTCGATCTCGACCACGTGGGCGCGCGGCGCACGCGTGGCAATCTCGCGCGCGCAGTTCTTGAAGTCATCGCGATCGCGCTCCGGGCGCACCACCAGAATGGGGACGTTGCAGTCCGCCAGGCGTTCCAGCGTCGGAGTGCCCTCGGCGCGTTCGTGGGAGCGCCAGAGGTCCCCCGAGAAGCCGTTCTGCATTGCACGCACATGGGCATCGAGCTCGGCGTTCGCGCGCACACCGCGGAAGATCTCGTCGGCACGAAACACGTCGAGCGCCGCTTCGAGCCGGCCGTCGCGCGCATGCTGGCGCACCTCGCGCATCATGCTCTTCCAGCTGTCGGAGAATTCCATGCCCCAGACGAACGGAGCGACGACCACGACGCCTTTGAGAAGCCGTGGCTCCGCCAGCGCGCACTGCAGAACCGCATCTGCCGACATCGAGTGACCAACCAGGAAACCACGCTCGAGCCGCTGCATTCCCGACTGCACCATGGCGCGCTGCGCGTCTTCGGCCAAGCGATCCCAGCCGTGACCATGGACCGCACTCGCCGAACGTCCGTGACCGCGCACGTCGAGCCGCAGCATGCGATGCGTGCCCGCGAGCGCCTCGCGTTGGGGTGTCCATTGCCGGTGATCCAGGGTCGCACCGTGCACGAAGACCACCGCGCTGCCGTTGCCGGCGACGTCGATGTGGATGTTGGCTCCGTTGCTGGTGAAGAACGGCACCCGAGCTCCAAAGAATCCCGAAGAACTGGACGCGAAGTGCCTCTCCGGGAGAGAGGCGCCGGCGAGTGTATCACGCGCTCGCGGAACCGCGCGGAGAGCCGATTTGGGCGCCGTCGCGCTGCGTTTCGACACCCCGACGCGACCGTTGAGCCCCGGACGTCGACCGTTCCGTGGAAAGAGGCCAAATGCCCCTCCCCGGGCATGGACGCGGTGTAGCCGTCGCGGTATCGATTGTTCCATACCGCGACGCCGAAC
>JBFJHN010000339.1:0-4451 GCA_041613275.1 Candidatus Krumholzibacteriia bacterium
CCCCGCTCGCCGGCGAGCGAAACGCCAGAACGCCTGCGTCCAGAGCGTTCAAGCGCGCGACGAAAGCGCGCACGCGTTGGGCGCCGAGGTTGGAGCCGTAGGTGATGAAGTCGTAGACGGTGGTCTCGAAGCCGTCGCCGGCCACGTCCTGCGTGCGTTGGCGTCCGACGACGAAGCCGCCCTGCGGCAGCGCCGCATACGGGTAGGCGTAGTTGCCGCCGCTCGCGAGCACCGCCTGCGCCACGAAGACGCCGTCCTCGCCGCGCTCGAACACCGAAATCGCACCGTCGGCGTCGCCGCTCACGATCTCCAGGCGCCCATCCTGATCGACGTCGCCGACCGCGGCCTGCGAACCATAGGTGTTGAACGAAGTCTCCGACGGATTGACCAACGTCTGCACGAGAGCGGGGAAGCGGCCCACGGCATCGTCGTAGATGAAGATCTCGTCGTCGGTCGACAGCAACGTCTCGAAGGCCGGATCGTCGTCGAGATCGAACAGCCCGAGAGCGCGCGACGCCATCACGCCCGTGACCAAGGAGTCGGGAAACGTGCCGGCCGCGCGCGTGAGCAGCCAGTGCACGTTCTCCGCGCCCTGCCCGCTGGGTCGCCCGCGCAGGAGCAGGTCGGGCTCGGCGTCGCCGTTGACGTCTGCTGCGGCCACCGGGCGCGCGTCGAGATCGGTGCCGAACACGCGCACCAGCCGATCCCCCTGCACCGCCCAAGCTTCCACGAGCCCGAACCGCCCGCGCCCCCAGACGACGGTTCCGCCCTGCGACGCGCGCGAGACGACGGGCTCGGGCGCGAAGGCGGACGTCGCGTCGAGCGGGACGACGCGCGCCTGATCGGGCCATGGCGCGAGCACCGCGGGACGTGGGGTCTGCATCGACGTCGTTGCACCCGAGGCGTTCGTGAGCTGCAGCGCCCAACCCACGACGCCGTCTTCGACGGCAGCGCCTTCGAGCCGCACGAAGCGATCGAAGCCGGGATGCGCGAGCAGCGCGGTACCGTTGGAAGCGTCGAGCACGGACACCCGCACCGGATCGTCGGTGATGGTGCTGACAAACCAGCGGGGTGCGCCCGCGCGCCACACCGCGCTCACCTGCGAGCGCAGCAAGACCGGCGGCGACGGGTCGACGACGAAGGCGCCACGCACTTCGCGGCGGCGACCGTCGCCGAGTTGGACGGACAGACGAAACTCCCAATCGCCTTCCACGACGTCGCCGAGCGCTGCCGACACCAGCGTGTCCGCGACGACGCGTTGCGTCTGGTCGCCGACGAGCGTCGTCCACGTACCGCCCTGCGGACGCACGTCCACCCTCCAGCGCGGAGGCTCACCGCTCCACACCGTGCCCAGAAGTCGAAACCAACCGTCGCGGTACGGCTGCGCCGGCGCGATCGCCTGCACGACGATGTCGTCGTCGGTCGTGACCGCGGCCAACGCGTCGACGCGCCCATGCCCGAGCTCGCGCGACCAGTTCGCGTCTCCTTCGCGCCAGGCGGAAGAGATCAGCAGCGCGCGGGCACGGTGCGCGTCGGGTCGATCCGCGCGGCTCAACACCAGCGCCGCCGCGCCGACGACGTGCGGCGCCGACATCGACGTGCCGCGCCGTTCGCGCGTGTCGCCGTCGAGCCCCAAGCTGACGATGCCGGGGCCCGGCGACGGTGAATCCTCCCCTGGCGCCATCAGCTCGACGCCGGCTCCGAAGTTCGAGAACGACGCGCGCCGGTCGGCACGGTTGCTGGCACCGACACCGATGACGCCGGGATACGAGCTGGGATAGTGGGTCGCCTCGTTGGCGCTGTTGCCGGCGGCCGCGACGACGATGACGTCGCGTTCCAAGGCGTAGTCGATGGCCTCGCGCATCAGGCGCGAATCGGCCGTGTCACCGAAAGACAGGTTGAGCACGCGGGCGCCGTTGTCGACGGC
This sequence comes from Candidatus Krumholzibacteriia bacterium, assembly GCA_041613275.1. Taxonomy (GTDB): domain Bacteria; phylum Krumholzibacteriota; class Krumholzibacteriia; genus JBFJHN01. Next base: position 1,928 of record JBFJHN010000339.1, read on the forward strand.
GTAGACGATGGCGGCGGCGACGTCGTCCGTCTCCAACGCGCCGCCGAAGAACACCCGGTTGAACGCGGCGCGCACCACCATGAGACGCACGAAAGGCGCCACACCGACCAGCTGACCGTCGGCGGCGATGATCCCGGAGACGTGCGTTCCGTGACCGTTCTCGTCGTCGGGGAACGCGTCGCGCTCGGTGGCGTCGCCCACGCCTCCCTGCCCCGGAGCGTCGGTGAAGTCGTAGCCCCAGAAGTCGTCGACGTAGCCGTTGTCGTCGTCGTCCCACTGCTCCCAGGTTTCGACGATGCCGTCGCCGTTCTGGTCGAAGGCGTCGTCCTCGCGCCGCGCGTTGCCGAAGCCGTCGTCGTTCACCCACAGCCGGTGCTGCAGGTCCGGATGATCGAGATCGGCGCCCGAGTCGATGACGGCGACGATGAGAGACGAGTCCGGCTGCACGCGCGCCAGCGCTTCCGGGGCGCGCAGGCGCTGCACGTTCCACGGCACCTCTTGCAGCGGTGCGGCGAGGCGCTCTTCGTCCGCGGACTCCGGAAAGCGAAGCGTGCGCACGGGCTCGACGGCGTCGACCTCAGGCAGGTCGCGCAAGCGCACGAGCGCCGCGTCGCGTTCGGCGACGCTCGGAAACTCGAAGACGTACCAGCGTGCGAACGGATGCTCGGGACGTGGGAGGGACGCCGCGAGAGATGCGGAATCGATGCTGCGCGTCGCGGCGCCGCCCCCGAGCAGCGGCTGCGCCGCCGACGGAGCCGCGGCGCTCCACACCGCGTGCAAAGCGTCGGTGCGTGCGGCCTTGTTGGGATGGGTGTCGCGCAGCCGGAGCACGCAGGTGGCGACGTCCGCGTATGCGGCGCCGGTCACGAAGCACAGGAGAGCCAGCGCGGAGACGAGCGCCGCGTTGCGCGGCCGACGCAGCACCAAGGCGCTCCGATCTCAGAGGTCGATGCCGACGGAGAAGCGGTGTCCGTTGCCGAGATCCTCCGCGATGTCGGCGAACGAGTAGTCGAAGCGATAGCCGGCCTTGCGCACGCCGACGCCGAACGTGGCCCCCTGCGTGTCGAAGCCGCCCTTGAAGCCGCCGCGAACGGCGAACAGCTCGTGGTAGCCCACCTCGGCGCCGACGTGGCTGCGCAGATCGTCGTCGTTGACCACCTCGAGATCGTAGGCCAGCGCGAAGCTGCCGTCCCAGCGCGGCACGGCGCGGCTGAAGTCGGCGCCCACGCGCAGCGTCGCCGGCAGCTTGAAGCCTTCTTCGATGAAGGTGAGCTCGGGGCCGAGATGTTGCGCCGCAGCGCCGAAGGTCAGCCCCTCGATGCGCGTGCGCAGGCGCGCACCGACGTCGACGGCCCAGCCGCGCGCGGTCTCGTCGTCCAATCCGCTGAACAGACCCTTGAAGCCCAGGCCGAAGTCGAAGTCGCCGAGTCGCTCGTGCGAGAAGATGCTGTGACCCCAGGCTCCCTGCACGGCGATCTCGTAGACGTTGAAGTGGCCTTCGGGAATCGTGCTCGCCACCGTGCGCCGCTCGATCTCGTCCATGTACAGACCCGAGAAGTGCAGCCCGAAGACACCGAGGTCGGTGGCGTGCGCCAGCGAGAACGACTCGACGCGCACGCTCGAGATCCACTCGTTGTGCTGCAAGGACAGGCTGGTGGTCTCGACCGACGTGAGGCCGGCTGGGTTCCAGTAGGCGGCCGTGGCATCGCGGGCGAGCGCCACGCCCACGTCGCCCATGGCGGACGAACGCGCCCCGGTCCCGAGCCGCAGCGACAGGAATCCTGCCGTTCCAGGTTCGGCCGCGCGTCCGGGGACGGCGGCGACCATGCCGACGACGAGTGCGGCGACGAGTGCCCTCCCATGCGGAGAGGCTTCGGGTCGGTTGCGTGCGGTTCGCATCGAGTCTCGTTTCCTCCTTCATCCGGCGGCGGGCGATCCGCCGGTGGCACAACGCATTGTAGTCGTTCGCTCCGGGGCGGTCCAATCGACCCGAGCCCCCGCCACCTCAGCGGCGCACGGCCACGGTGCGCAGGCGCGTTCCGCCGGTCGAGAGCGACATTCGAGCCAAGTAGATGCCGGACGCCACGCTGCGCACGTCGAACACGAACTCGACGACTTCACCGGCGCGCCCGTCGCGGCTCGAGCGGTGCACGAGCTCGCCTTCCAAGGTGTACAGCGCGCACGACACGCGTGCGGGAGAGGTAAGCTCCACACGCGCGCGCAGCGCGTCGCGGGCGGGATTCGGCACCACCATGAAGCTCGGCAACGCCGTGGAATTCGGGCGCACGACGACGTCGAGCGGGTCGCTCGCGTGGAAGGAGCGCGCCGAGCTTCCCCCGCGTCCGCTCCAGGCGACGTCTCCCGACGCCGGCCAGCGCCACAGATTGACTTCCGTGCGCGTTTCCGTGCTCCGCTCGCGCGTCACCGGATCGAAGCGCAGCAGACGATCGAAGCGTCCCAGGGATGCCACTTCCAAAGCCCCGTCGCCGTCGAGATCGGCGGCGCGCGAGGAGATGCCTTCGAC
>JBFJHN010000340.1:0-4448 GCA_041613275.1 Candidatus Krumholzibacteriia bacterium
CCGTGAAGCCGCCGCCGGGCTCCAGGGAATCGATCGCAAATTCCGCTTTCACATCGACTTGCGCCGCTTCAATGCGAATCCTCATGGGCTGCATGCCCTCGCCCGCCGGGCGCCAGCGCTCGTACTCCACGCGCAGGCGCTCGCGGCTGCCCTCCCACAGCTCGATTCTCTCGACCACGCCATCGTGCAGCCGAAGCACGAACGCGTGCCGCCCGTCGTCGAGCGGCACGCGGAAGGCCCGCGTCCTGCCGCCGTCGGCGTGCTCGACCAAACGCGCTTCGCGCTCCCAGCCCGCCGGCGGCGCCCCGTCGGGCCAGGGCGGACGGCCGCGCAGGAGCTCGAAGAGATCGCGCGGCTGCCCGGACGCCGTCAGGTTGGCGAGCGCCGACTCGTGGTAGGGCACGCGCTCGAGCTCGTCGCTGCGCGCGCGGTAGATCCGCACGTGTGCATCACCCGGCAACGCGACGACGACGCGCTCGCCCACCATGCCGAACAGCGCCTCGGATCTCACCTCGACCCGCGCGCGCTCGGGCGGATCCAGGACGAAGTCGAGCGCACCTTCGACTTCACCGTCGGCGGACTCGACGCGCGCGCGTCCTTCGCCCGTCCATGCACGCAGCGGTGTGGTGCGCACCCAGGCGCGCAGCTGAGCCAGCTCGTTGGCCTCGGGCGCGCGGTCGATTCTCTGAGGGGGGCCGCAGCCGACGAGCAGCGCAAGCCACACCGCAACGACGCTACGGCTTGCCCAGCTGCTCTTCGAGCTCGCGGATCTTTTCGAGCAACGCGGAGTTGCTCGGCGCGAGCTTGCGCGACTCTTCGTATACCCGATAGGCGCCATCCAACCTTCCCATCTTCACGTACGCGTCCCCGAGATGCTCCAGGATGATCGGGTCCTTGTTTTCGGTGAGCAGGACGGCGCGCTCGAGCTCGAAGGCGGCTTGCTCGTAGTCGCCGCGCTGGTAGAAGACCCAGCCCAGGCTGTCGACGTAGTAACCGTTGTCGGGCTCGACGGCGAGCGCACGACGGATCATCTCTTCGCTGTCCTCGAGCTCGACGCCGCGCTCGGCGAGGATGTAGCCGACGAAGTTGAGCGCCGCGGGGTTTTCCGGCTCGAGATCGAGCACGTTGCGTCCGTAGCTCAAAGCGCGCTCGAAATGTCCGAGCTCCTGGTGCGCCATCGCCAGGTTGAAGAGCACGTCGGTGTCCTTGGGGTCGAGCGCGTGGCCGGCTTCGAGGTGACGCAACGCGGATTCGAAGTCGCGCAGCTGCGCATAGGCGATCCCCAGGAAGACGTTGCAGCGGTAGGCGTCGGGCGGCGTCACGCGGCTGGCCGCGGCGAGCACCTCGCGCACCGCGTCGTTCGGCGCCGACGGACTCAGCCGCCCCGACGCGTCGCGCAGCTCCTGAATCATGGCGCCGACCAGGCTGACATGCGCCGAGCACTCGTCGGGCTGCTTGCGCACGGCAGCTTCGAAGTGCCCGCGCGCCTCGTCCGCTCGGCCCTGCCGCATCGCCAGTTCACCGAGCAACATGTCGATGCCGCCACTGCCGCGCATCTCGGCCAGCGGCTCGAGAACCTTCTCTGCCTTCTCGTAGTCGTTCAGCTGCAGCAACAGCCAGCCGTACACGTGCTGCTGACGTGCATCGAGCACTCCGGCCGCGTAGCGCGGCTCCAAGAGCGCTGCGGCGTCCTCGTAGCGCCGCGTGTCGAGCAGCAGCTCCAGGAGCGCCGAAAGCGTGGCGTCGTGCTCGGGCTCCTGCGCCAGCGCGTCCTGATAGACGGTGATGGCGTCATCCAGTCGACCGTCCTCGCGGTACATCGTGGCCAGCGCCGAGCGCGCGGCCTGCATGCGCGGGTCGAGCTGGATGGCACGGGTGTACTCCTCCTCGGCGCGCCCGCGCTCGCCGAGGCGTGCGTAGCACTCCGCGAGGCGCAGCCGCGTGGCGGCGCGGTAGGGCTCGAGCTCAGCCGCACGCTGCAGGCTCGTCAGCGCCTCGGGAAGCCGATCGGTGTCCATGAGCAGGCGCCCGCGCAGGAGCCAGGCGTCCACCATCGCCGAGTCGGCGGCGAGCGCAGCATCGAGATGCGTGAAAGCCTCGGCTTCGCGTCCGCCGACGACGTGCAGCCGCGCCGAAAGCAGGTGCTCCTCGGAGGACAGGTCGAACCTCGCGTCGAATTCGGCAAGGAGCGCGGCGGCCTCCTGCACGGCCCCCAGCTGCAGGTACTGGCGCGTCAACGCCAGGCGCAAATTGGGATCGTGCGGATGCAGTCGCACGGCTTCCGAGAAGCGCTCCAGGGCCCGGCGGCTCTTGCCGATCTCGCGCAGGTAGACGCCCTCGGCGAAGACGACGCGTGCGGCCTCGCGTGTGGCAGCCTGCAGATGGAAGCGCTCGTCGTCGACGGGATCGACGGGTTCCTGGATCGGAGGGGGCGCCGAACACGCACCGACGAGCCACGCCAGCACGATCCCCAACCCCGGGGCTCCTGCGGAGAGCCTGCGCATGTGCCCACTCCGTTCGAAGGGGACCTCGGCCCGACCGGGCCTTCGGCTCAAGTATACGGCGCTGTCGTGGACCGGGCCACGTCACCTGGCGCAACGCGCCGTCGCACGCCGCCATGCGGTCGACGGACGTCCGCGCACTCCCCTGCAAGAGGTGTACGCGGTCAGTGGCCCGGCAGCAGGTCGGGGTCGTTGTCCAGTCCGTTCAGCGCTTCGCGCGCGGCGCGCTGCTCCGCCACCTTCTTGCTCTTGCCCTCGCCGCGCCCCAGAACGCGCCCGCGCACCAGCACTTCCACGACGAACTTCTTCGCGTGATCGGGCCCCGACGTGGCGCTCACCTTGTAGCGCGGCGGTGTCTTGAGGTGTGCCTGGATCTTCTCCTGCAGCTGGCTCTTGTAGTTCGCTAAGCGATGATCCGCCAGCGTTTCATCCAGAGATTCGAGGAGCTCGCTCGAGACGAAGGCGCGCACCGGCTCGAGCCCGCCGTCGAGATACATGGCGCCCAGAACGGCTTCGTAGGCGTCGGAGAGGATGGAGGCGCGCCGGCGTCCCCCCGCGTCCACCTCACCGGGCGCCAGGATGAGATACGCGCCGAGCCCCAGGCTCTCGGCCGAGCGCCCGAGCACCGCGCGGCTGACGATGAGCGACTTGATCTTCGTCAGCTCGCCCTCGCTGCGCTCCGGAAACGAGCGGAAGAGATACTCGTTGACGATCAAGCCGAGGACGGAATCGCCGAGGAACTCGAGACGCTCGTTGGACTGCAGGCGCTCCTGACCCGAACGGTACACGTGCGAACGGTGCGTCAGCGCCGTGCGCAGAAGCTCGACATCGGCGAAGCGGTGTCCGAGGCGCGCTTCCAAGGCGGGAAAGTCGGGCAGGTGTTCGGCTTCCGGCTCACCGGGTTCGGCACCCCGGCGGCGTAGGCGCGCCCACCAGGTCCGGAGCCCCATGGATGTCCATCACCCCTCGATCCGAGCGTCCTAGGCGTTCTCGAACTTCTTGAACAAGATCGAGACGTTGTGGCCCCCGAAGCCGAACGAGTTGCTCAGCGCGTAGCGCACCTTGCAGGCCTTTGCCTCGTTCGGAATGAAGTCCAGGTCGCACTCGGGATCGGGCTCCTCCTGATTGATCGTCGGCGGCAGCTTGCCGGATTCCAGGACCGCCAGCGAGATCACCGATTCGATGCCGCCGGAGGCCCCCAGGAGGTGGCCGATCATCGATTTCGTCGAGCCCACCTTGAGCTTGTAGGCGTGCTCACCGAAGACCGTCTTGATGGCCTGCGTTTCGTTCTTGTCGTTGTACGGCGTCGACGTGCCGTGCGCGTTGATGTAGTCGACCACGGTGGGCTCCACGCCCGCCATGTCCAGCGCGCCTTGCATCGCGCGGGCTGCGCCTTCTCCCTCGGGCGCCGGCGCGGTCATGTGGTGCGCGTCGCCGGTCATGCCGAAGCCGACCACCTCGCCGAGGATGGGCGCGCCGCGCTCGCGCGCCACGTCCAGGCGTTCGAGGATCAGCACGCCGGCGCCTTCGCCCATGACGAAGCCGTCGCGCTTGGCGTCGCACGGTCGGCTGGCGCCCTGCGGGTCGTCGTTCTGCTCCGACATGGCCTTCATGGCGCAGAAGCCCGCCATGGACATGCGCGTGATCGCAGCTTCGCTGCCGCCCGTGACCATGGCGTCGCACTGACCGGCCTGAAGAAGCAGGTAGGCGCTGCCGATGGCGTTCGCGGCGGAGGCGCAGGCCGATACGGCGCAGAAGTTCGGTCCCTTGAAGCCATAGAGCATCGACACCAGCCCCGACGCCATGTCCGAGATCATCATGGGAATGAAGAAGGGGCTGACGCGTCCGACGCCGCGATTCAACATGGTCTCGTGCTGCGTCTCGAAAGTCTCGATGCCGCCGATGCCCGACCCGAGCAGCACGCCGATGCGCGTCGGATCGATGCCG
>JBFJHN010000341.1:0-4448 GCA_041613275.1 Candidatus Krumholzibacteriia bacterium
GCCACTCGCTGCGCAGAGAGTCGCTCGACAGGCCGAGGAACTGCGACTTGAGTGTGGTCGACAGCAGGTACTGCAGCGCGTCGTACTCGGCGCGCATCTCCGGGCTGAGCTTCGTGAGCGCCAGACCGGGATCGTGGCTGAACGCCGGATCTTGCGCGACGAGAGGGCGCAGGAACACTTCGGGGCCGTGCGAGTCCTGTCGCGTCGAGCGCCATTTCTCGGTGGCGCGACGCAGGCCGTCCGAGTCGCTCGCTGGGGCCGGCGAGGCGAGAAGGCCCGCGAGGAGCGCGAACAGGGTCAGCGAGCGACGCAACGGAGTTCCTCCGGGGACCCGGCCTCCGTGGGCCGAGCGCATGGGATGGGGCCACGTGGGCGCGTCCTTGAAGATACGAGGCGCCCGGAGCACGGTCAAACTGCAGCGTCGAACCCGTTGCCGGCCCCAGGGGGTCATCGGCGCGAGCGGCGTGCGGCCCAGAGCGTCTGCCGCCACAGACCGCGCAGCAGCGTGACGTCGTCGGGCTCCAGCCGCGCGCGCGACAGCACGCGCCGAAAGGCGCGCATCTGATGCGCCGCCGTCTCGGACTGCACGAAGCCGATCTCGTGCAGGACCTCTTCGAGGTGCGCGTACATGCCGTCCAGCTCGTCGCGCGTCGCCTCGCGCGCGGCCGGCAACGGCTCGATCCCCGCGGATGCCGCCTCGCCGCTGGCGGCCCGAGACTCCACGAAGAGCTCATAGGCGACCACGATGACCGCCTGTGCCAGGTTGAGCGACGGGTGCGCCTCCGTAGACGGAATCGTAAGTCGCTCGTGACAGAGCGCGAGGTCGGCGTCGGTGAGGCCGTCCTTCTCGGGACCGAAAACGACGGCCAGCGGCCGGCGCGTGCGCTCGCGCGACACCGCTTGCGCGAACGAGCGCGGCGTGTAGTGCGGCTGGCGATGGCGGCCGGCACGCCGCGTCGTCCCCACGCTCCAGCGGCAATCGGAGAGCGCGTCGCGGAGCGCGTCGACCCGTCGCGCGGCGTGCAAGAGGTCCTCGGCGCCATGCGCCAGGCGTTGCGCCTCGTCACGATCGAAGTCCGCGGGCGCCACCAGCACGAGCTCGCGCAGGCCCATGTTCTTGAGCGCGCGCGCCGCGGCACCGATGTTGCCTCCGCGCTCGGGGCGGACGAGGACGATGCGGATGTCGTGCAGCATGGCGAGGTTGGAGTGTGCGCCTCTCAGCGCTGGGCCTTGGTGATCGTGATGCCCCAGGAGTTGGCGTCTCGCGGGCGCGCAGCGTTGAAGTGGTTCCACGAGTGACTGTCGTCGGACACGTAGTGCACGACGTACTCACCGGGGCGCAGCTCGAGCACTCCGTCGAAGACGCGGTTCTTCTGCGCTCCGCCGGCATGACGCGTGTTGCGCATGGTCATCTCCCAGATCCAGTTGCCGCGCGAGTCCTCGATCCAGGCGTAGTCGTACATCTGATTGTACAGTCCTTCGCCGAGCGCCAGGATACGCACGCGCGTGCGCTCGTCCAGCTTGAACGTCTGGCGTTCGTGCGCGTCGTCGCCGATCCGCACCATGCGCACCAGAAAGTCCTTGCTGGCGGCCTCGCGCGCGTCGGGATCGAAGAGCTCGAAATCCGTCTGCGCGAGCCCGGTGTCGGCGGCGATCAGCGAGATGCCCCAGTGCTCGGGGTCGTACGGCGGCGTCGAGTTCCACTCACGATAGGCGTGGCTGTCGTCGGTCGAGTACCAGACGACGTAGTTGCCGGCGGGAAGCTGGATGACCTCGTCCGCCTGACGATTCTTGCGATGGCCGCCGGCGTGCGTGGCCTTGTCGGCGCGCATCTCCCACACGGTTCGGCCGGTGTCGAAGTTCGTGATCCAACCGTGATCGACGAACTGCCGGTCTCCCCAGTCGAGCTCCCCGAGCGCGTACACGCGCAGGCGTGCGGGGTTCTTCAACGTCAGCCCCTGCGCCGTGTAGGCGCCGTTGCGCTGGCGCACCAGCGCCACCACCGCGTCCTTGCCTTGCTCGGATTGCGAGAACGTGCGGATCTTCGCGGCATCTTGGCGGTTCTGCGCCCACAGGATGAGCCCCCAGCCTTCGGGATCGAGCGGAGGGCGGCGATTCCACGCTTCGTAGCTGTGCGAGCCGTCGGTGGCGTAGTTGGCGATGTAGCTGCCCGCCGGCAGCGTGATGGTTTCCCGCGCCAGCTTGTTCTTCTCGTCGCCGCCGCCGTGACGGAAGTTGCCGGGGCTGAGCTCCCAGACGCGGCGCCGCGTCTGGGCGTCGATGATCCAGCCCACGTCGACCACACCGCTTTCGCGGTCCACGTACTCGCCTTGGCAGTACACGGTGATCTTCATCTCTTCGGGCAGCGTGAAGCCTTGCGAGCCGAAGTCGTCGTCTCCCATGCGTGTGAGGTCCACGAAGCGCAGCGGATCGTCGACATGCAAAGGGGATTGCGCCGCCTGAGCGGCGTCGGGATCCGAGTCCGGCGTCGAGATCCACATGCCCCAGTACTTGGCCTCGCGCGGCTTGTGCTTGGAGCTGATCTGGTAGCGGCCGATCTCCTTGCCGAGCACGACGATCGATCGGAAGCGCTGGGTGTAGGGCGCGAAGTAGGCGACGTAGGCGCCTTCGTCGAGCGGCACCTGCCCGTCGAACATATAGTTGTTGCCGCGCGTGCGTTCGGCGTTGCGATGCGTCAGTCGCCACTCGATCTCGCGCGTGCGCAGGTTGACGATCCAGCCGTAGGCGAACATGCGCCGCGCCTTCGGATCGCCCGAGCCCTCGCACCGCACCTGCAGGTTCACGCCGCGCTCGACGACGAAGGCCTCCGAATGCAGCTGGTTGAGCGCGCGGCGCTCGAGACGCACGATTTCGCGCGCGTGCGCCGCCCCCGCCGACAGCGCCATGGCCACGGCGAAGCATGCCGTCGAGACGGCCAGGCTGGGATTGCGATGCTTCATCAGGAGTCCCGTGAAATCGCGGCCCGCGTGCGCGAAGGCCACAAGTGGAGGCAGCAGGCGCTCTTGCGCCGTCCAAGCCCTGCAAGCGTCTACGCCGCGGCCTTTGTAAAGGTTTCCGCGGCCGCACGCCGCGCCGGGCCGATCCCGGACGCGTCCCCCGACCTGCACTCCAAAACGTTCTGATGCAACAACTTGCCCTGCTGTCCCCGGGCTCCAGACCGTTGGAATTGACAGCCTTGCGAAGCCCTCCGTACCGTGATCGGGCCTCAGGCGTCGGCAGGCTCGCCGGTGACCTCGGTGATGAGATCGCGCGCCGCGCCCAGCATGTCACGGTGCACGTAGAGCCGGTTCATCGTCAACGAGGAGCCGGTGGTCACCGGCAGCATGGTCGCCCCCGGCGCCGGAATCTTGAGGCACGGAATGCCCTCGTTGGCGAGCAGCGTTTCGATCATCTCGGCTTCGTAGAGGACGTTGGTGGTGAAGACGAGCCGAAGCCGGGAATCTCGCGGAGGACGCCCGGGATCCAGACGCTCCCAGCAGTCCGGGCAGATGTCACGGACGGCGGGATACGTCTGACCGCAGTCGGGGCAGTGGCGCATGCGTTCCTCCCGAGCTCCACAAGGACCCTCACACGAGGGCTTCCCGTCCAGTATACGTCAGGCCCCGCGTCCACGGCGCGGCCGTGCCGCCGCTCCAGGAGTTCGATGCAGCGCGAAATCCGCATCGTCCACACCTCGGACCTGCACCTCGATGCCAGCTTCCGCGCCGCGGGAATCCCCAGCGCGCGGGCGCGGGAACGCTGCGTGGCGCATCTCGAGGCCTTCGACCGCGTCGTCGAGCTGGCGCGCGCCGAGAACGCCGACCTGCTGCTCATCGCGGGTGATCTGTTCGAGGCGGCACACACGCGCCCGGCCACCGTGCGCCACGTCGCCAAGCGCCTGGCGGCGTGGGGGCGCCCGGTGTGCATCGCGCCCGGGAACCACGATCCGCTGCAGCCGAGCTCGGTCTACGGGCTGGCCACGTGGCCGGAAAACGTGACCTTGTTCGGCGCGTCGTGGAGCGCCGTGCCGTTTCCCGATCTCGGGCTCACCGTGTATGGGCGTGGCTTCACCGAGCCCGAGGAGCACGCGCGCTTGGTGGACGGACTGCGTATCGATACCTCGGGCCTGAACGTCGTCGTCGCGCACGGCAGCGACGAGTCGAGCCGCCCCGATCGGCATCAGCCGTACCGACCCTTCACGGTGGGCGAGCTCGATGCGTTGCGTGCCGACTACGTTGCGTTGGGTCACTTCCACACGCATGCCGTGCTTCCGACACGACGCGTCCCAGCGGCCTACAGCGGCAGCCCCACCCCGCAAGGGTTCCAGGATCAGAGCGAGTACGGGGCGCTGCTGGTGCGCGTGCAGCGCGACTCGGTCGATCTCGAGCTGCGCGCTTTCCCGGCGCGTCGCTTCGTGACGCTCGATGTCGACATCACCGGGTGCGACA
>JBFJHN010000342.1:0-4439 GCA_041613275.1 Candidatus Krumholzibacteriia bacterium
GCTGGTCATCGTCGCCGCCGCCTGGGGCACGGCTGCCGGCCTGCAGGCTCTGTGGAGCATTCAGTCGGTGGAGAGCTCGGGAGTGCGTGATCACAACGGCACCTCGATCGCGCTCGACGCCGGCGGCGACCCGCACATCGCGTTCTACGAAGGCACCCAGCGCGACCTGGCGTTCACGACCCGCGCCGGAGGCTTCTGGACGACGTCCGTGGTCGACACCATCGGGGACACCGGCCGTTGGCCTTCGTTGCAGATCGACGCCGCGGGCGACCCACACGTCGCCTATTACTGGAAGGCCAACCCGGACGGCACGCCCTCCGAGAACCTGATGTACGCCCGGCGCAGCGGCGGGATCTGGAGCCTCGTCGTCGTCGACAGCAGCACAGCCGTCGGACAGTACTGTTCGCTCGCGCTCGATACGGCCGGCAATCCCCACATCGCCTACTTCGACGCCGCCAGCCAGGCGTTGCGCTACGCGACGTCGGTGGCGGGCGCGTGGACGCTCGAGGTCGTCGACAACAGCGCCAACGTAGGCTTGCACACCTCCATGGTTCTGGATGACGCCGACCAACCCCACGTCGCTTACCAGAACCGGTCGGACTTCGGGCTGCGCTATGCTTCGAAATCGAACGGCCTGTGGACGATCGAGAACGTCGTGTCGCAGAACACGACCCCCGCACTGGCGGTGTCGGCGGTGCAGACTTCTCTCGATCTCGACTCGAACGGCAACGCCCACATCGTGTTCCGCAACGAACTGAGCGGCAAGAGCATGTACTCGCGCAACACGAGCGGAACGTGGACGACCGGTATCGCCACGGCACAGGGGCAGGAGTTCCACGGGTCGTTCCATTCGATCCAGATCGCGCCCAACGATGTTCCCACGATGTCCTACTTCGACGTCGTCCTCGGGGAGCTGCGCCTTGCAACCTTCGGCGGCATCTGGTGGGTCGCCGAGCTCGTGACCCCGAACGGTCTGTGGACGTCTCTGGCCATCGACGACCTCGGACATTCGCACGTGTCCTTCCACGCTCCCGCGCAGAGCGTGGTGAAGTACGCGGTCAAGTCCGACATCACCTCGGACACGGGTGTGCCCGGGCCCGGCGCGCGCATCGCGCTCGGCGCCACGCCCAACCCCATGCGGGTGTCGACCACCCTGTTCCTGCGCACGCCGGTGGCGTTGCCCTGGGAGCTCGCCATCGTCGACGCGCGCGGTCGCCGCGTGCGCGCGCTCGCTGCGCGTGCGGGGCCGGGGCCGCACGCGCTCGCTTGGGACGGGCGCGACGATCGCGGGCACCGCGTGGGCGTGGGCATCTACTTCGCAGTGGTCCGGCAGGGCCGCGAACGCGTCAGCGAAAAGATCGTCGTCGTCCGCTGAGTGCACCCCGCCGCACACGTCGCCTCGTGCATCTGATATCTTCGACAGCCCGGATCCCCACAGCGGAGAAACGCCATGGCGGTCGTGTGGCCCAGGCCTCAGCGTCTGCTGCCTCCCAAGCTGGTCGAGGCGCTGGAGCACGTACAAGCCGGTCGGGTCGAACAGGCTTTGAAGCTGGTGGCCTCGCGTCGCGCCGAGGACGCGCTCACCGCCGATGCGGCTCACCTGGTTCGTGGCCTGGCCGCTCACGAAAGCGGCGACCACGCGCGCGCCATGAGCCAGCTGCGACCGCTATTGCGTTCGAACGACGAGGCCATCGCCATGGCGGCGACGCTGGCTTCGGTGGAGCTGCGCCTGCAGGCACGCGGCTTCACCAGCGTGCTTCCCTGGCTGCGTCGTGCGCGCCGCCACGCCACGGACGAGGCGGTGGCGCTCACGCTCGACTGCGAGCACGCGCGCGTCGTGCTGCTGCGCCGCGGCGTCCTGGACGCGGCCGAGGTGCAGCGTCTCCAGGAGCGCTTGCGTCGCACGCATCCCGCCGCGGTGCATGCATCGCTGCATCTGCTCACGGCCGAGCGTGCGCTGTTCGCCGGCGATCTCGCCGAAGCCGCGCAGGCCGAGCGCCGAGCGCGGCCCTACGTGACCTCGGCGCGCCTGGCCGTGCTCCGACGCCGCCACGAGGAGCTCGACAGGCTTTTGAACGGCAGCCCGGTGGCCGATGTCGAGGATTGGGAACGCCCGCGCCGCCCGCTCACGCGCGCGGCCATGGCCGAGCTCGAAAGCGAGCCCTGGCGTCTGTGGATCGACCGCCGCTATCGACGCGTCCGTCATCGGCCGAACGCACAAACCCCATTTCAGACGCTCCACCTGGCCGAGGCGCGCCGTGCTTGGTCGATTCTCGACGTCGTGCTCGACGAGCCGCGTCGGCGCTTGGGATGGGGGCGTGCCGCCGATCTGCTCGCTCTCTCGGATGCCGCCGCGGCGCGCAGGCGTGGCGAGCGGTTGGTCGAGCTCTTCGAGAGCATCGGCGCCGGCTCTTCCCTCGATATCACCCACGCCTCGTGTGGCGTGATCGAGAAGCGCTTCGTCGTCGTCCACGGCGTCGAAGCGCTGCCGCAGATCCAGGGACGCGCCATGGCCGCCTTGGCCGAGCGTCCCGGCACCTCGGCGCAACGTCTCGCACAGAGGCTCGACGTGCGTTCGCGTACCTTGGTGCGACATCTCGCTGCGCTGCGCAAGCGCGGATGGGTGCGGTTGGTCGGCGGTGGACGCGACGCGCGCTATCACGTCATCTGACGCGACTCACGACATCCGAATCTTCGGGGCTCGGCGGCACGCGTGGAGCGCGTGATCCTTTCAGGGCTGGCTTGCGGCAGGTGGCACCGGAGTCAAGACGTCGTCCTCGGTCTCACGCGTTTGCGCGGCGGCGGAGGACGGCACCGGCAGCACGGGGCGGGGCGCCACCGGGCGCTGCGCCGGCCACACCGGCTCCCACGCTTCCTCGTCGGCGACGGGCAGCGTGCGGCGGCTCTTGAAGCGCGACAGCGCCGACACGCTCGCCGCGGTCACGACGGCCAGACCGAGCGCCCAGAACAGAAGTTGCGTCCGTCCCAAGAGCGCGCCGCTGCCCAGCACCGCGAACGCCGCCGAAAGAGCGTAGAGCACCCAGACGGCGCTGCGGTGCGACAGGCCCAGCTGCATGAGCTTGTGATGCGTGTGCTCGCCGTCCGCCTTGAAGATGTGCCGGCGTGCCACGATGCGACGCAAGATGGCGGTCGCGGTGTCGAGCACGGGCACCCCGAGGACGGCCGCACCGCCCAGCAGTGCGTTCCACAGTCCGACGCGTGGTGCGAGGAGGCAGACCAGAAACGCCAGCGTGAAGCCGATGAACATGCTTCCGGTGTCGCCCATGAAGATGCGCGCGGGGTGGAGGTTGAAACGCAGGAAGGCGGTGAGCGCACCCACCAGGCTGAGCGCCACCAATGCCACGGCTGCGTCGCCCAGCTGGGCGCCCACGAACAGGAAACCCAGCGCCGCGCACGCCGAAGTCCCCGCAGCCAAACCGTCGAGCCCGTCGATGAGGTTGACGCTGTTGCACACGCCCGCATACCAGAGCACGCTCAAGCCGACGACAGCGGCGAAGGGCAGCGCCCCGCCGTCCTGCAAGCTCGCCCCCATCGCCACGACGCACGCCGCCGCAAGCACTTGATACACGAGCTTGACGCTGGCACCCAAGCCGCGCAGATCGTCGACGAGTCCCAGACCGAACACGATCAACAATCCGGGAAGCAGCGCCAGAACGCGGCCCGCCTGTTCGATCCCGAACGGCGTTGCCAACGACGTCAACAGCGCGAGGAAGAAACCACCGAAGATGGCGATGCCGCCGAGATGCGGGATGGCGCGCGCGTGCAGCTTGCGGCCGTTCGGCTTGTCACCCAGGCGCCACTCGACAGCGAAACGGCGCACCGGCGAAACCAGCACGAACGTGGTCAGGAAGGCGACACCCAATGGCAGGATCGCGACCAGAGCAGGAGTCGGCAAGGGACCTAACCCGGACAAAGTGATTCACCCTTCCGCAACGGGCAGGAAGAGCGCGGGCAGGCGGAATGCCGACAACATGGCATCCCGGCGTGGGCCGCGCAAGTGTATGGCCCCTATTCTTTTGGGTCAAGGGGCGGCGCAATCACGGACATGCATACCGCGTACCCCGTCCGGAGCCGTATCCGCCTCTCAGGCGCCCCCGTCTGGAGGCGCACCGGCAGATCGGCGGCGCCGGATGAAATCGCGCAGGACGTCGACGATGCGCTGCGCCGTGTGACCGTCCCACAGTGCCGGAGGCTTCGTCCGCGGCATCGGAGCGTCGAGCACCGCGCGCGCCGCGTCCCAGATGACCTGCGGATCGGAGCCCACGACGCGATTCGTTCCCTCCGAAACAGTGATCGGACGTTCGGTGTTTTCACGCAGCGTCAGACACGGAACACTCAACACGGTGGTCTCCTCCTGAATGCCCCCCGAATCGGTCAGCACCAGGCGGGCCTGCGTTTGCAGGCCGAGAAAATCGAGA
>JBFJHN010000343.1:0-4437 GCA_041613275.1 Candidatus Krumholzibacteriia bacterium
CGAAGGGAGGAAATCCCATGAAACGACGATTCGTCGTCGTGTCGTGCTGCGTCGTGCTCGGTCTCGCCAGCGCGACCGCGGTGATCGGCGAGACTCAGGTTCGCGACTGCTCCAACTGCGTGTTTGGAATCTTCGACGATCAGGAGATGACGCGCACGGAGGGCTTCTGGTTCACGGTTTCGCCGCTCAAGGTGGTGTGGGTCGGGATCCAATACGACCCGGAGTTCGATCTCGACGGCCTGAGCGGCATCGAGCTCAGCATCGATGGCCTGCACCAGCTGCCCGAGGGTTCGAGCGTCACCTTCGACGTGAAGCACAATCCGCGCGTGGTTTTGGGGTCGGACATCGCCACCCCGCCGCCCACGGCCGGCCCGGATGCCGAAGGCGGCATCAACGCCGCCTGGGGCGAATGCCTGACCGGCGATCGCGAGCTGATCGAGGTCCGGCTGTTCTCGTTCCGGCCGCTCACGGAGACCATCACGCTCACCGTGCGTCGCAAGTTCCCCAGCGCGGACCCCGAAGCACAAGTGCAGCTGTTCACGGACTGCAATGATCCGATCTTCGAGAAGATCCTGGTCGGTGGAGGCACCTACACGCTGACACCGGTGGCGGTCGAAGGCAACACCTGGAGCGGCGTGAAGTCGCTGTACCGCTGAGAGGAGAGCTCGAGCCCACTGCCAACGCAAGGCGCGATGGGCGTCGGGACAACCGCCGCGCGCTACTTCAGGAGAATGACCTTGCGCGTGAGCATGTGTCCCTCGAGGTCCATGCGCACGAAGTAGACCCCAGACCCAGCCGTCCGTCCGCGGTCGTCCTTCGCATCCCAGCGGTGGGTGATCCGGCCGGGCGGCTGGACGTCGTTGAGGAGATGGCGCACGATGCGGCCGCTGGCGTCGTACACGCGAAGGTTGACGTGCGTACGCCGGTACAGCGTGAACTCGAGCGTCAAGCCAGCGTTGAACGGGTTCGGCCAGGCTTCGAGCCCGTTCGTGAAGCGCTGTCGATCGTCGGGGACGAACTGCGAACGAATCTCGATCGTCACCACGGCCCACGCGGCTTCGCCATCGAAGCGCCCGCTCAGCCGGTTGCCTGACGAGGCTCCCACGGCGCGATCCACGACGGCCAACGACGCGGCATTCAGGCCGCTGCCGCGGGTCTGCTGCATGCGCTCGACGAAGCCTCCCTCCGGAGTGTGGTCCCGGTCGCCCATCGCGACGGCGGCGAAGACGATGCCGCTCTCGGTAAGCGTTTCGATCTCGAAACCGTAGGCGTCGCTGCGCACGACCTCGGTGCACTCGCCGTCGACGCCAACGGCGTTGGCGGCGATGACCGTGCCGATGGGATCGGCGGCGTCGACACCGGTGAACTGCGCCACGTGCGCCACGGCGCGGTCGACCGGCGCGTCGAAATGGGCCGTGACGGTGCTCGCAACGCCCGAGCCGCGTGCGGCCCACACCTCGACGCCCGCATCGTCCCCGCTCACACACTGGCTGCGCACGAGCTGCCATTCGAGCTGCAGCCCCTCGATCCGTTGAACGCGCCGATACGGCCGCATCGAGACCGACATCAGGTACAGGCGCGGACTCGACGCGGATTCGACCACGCCGGTGCTCACGCTCGAACCGCCGTCCGTCGCGCCCGAGGCGCCGCCGTGCGAGGTGACACCGCGACCCTCGACGGCGACGTGCACGGGAACCTCGGCGCTCACGCTCACGCCGTCGGAAGCGCGATACGAGAACGCGTCGCTTCCGGTGAAGCCCGCCTGGGGCGTGTACTCGAAAGCGCCTTCGTCGAGCAGCCGGATCTGGCCATAGCGTGGCGGCTCGACCAGCTCGACGCTCAGGCTGTCGCCGTCGACGTCGGCGTCGTTGTCCAGCAGTCCAGGCGCCGCGACGACGAGGCGCGTGTCGCCGCGCGCGGTGAACGAATCGGCCAGCGCCACCGGCACGTCGTTGACCGGTTGGACGGTCAACGTCACCTGACCGAGCGTGCGAGCGCCGGCGACATCCAGCGCTGCGTAGGTGAACGTGTCGGGCCCGTAGGTGTTGGCGTGCGGCACGTAGGTAAAGCCGCCGTCCGCCTGCATGCGCAGCGTGCCATGGTCGGGCGCGGTTTCGACTTCGGCGCGCAGCGCGTCGCCCTCGACGTCGGAGTCGTTGGACAGGACGCCGGGTGAGACGATCTGCAGCGCGCCGTCCTCCAGCAGGGAGTAGGCGTCGTCCTGAGTCGCCGGCGGATCGTTCACCGACGCCACGCGAATCTCGACGGTGGCGGTGTCCTGGCCCCCCTGACCGTCACGCGTGATGTAGGCGAAAGTGTCCGAACCGGAGAAGTCGCGCGCGGGCGTGTAGACGAAGGCGCCATCCGGTTGCAGGACCAGCGTGCCGTTCTGCGGCTGGCTGGAAACTTCGGCACTCAGAACGTCGGCGTCCACGTCGCTGTCGTTGGCGAGAAGGCCCGGGGCGTTCACGCTCAGCACCACATCCTCCGTGGCGTCGAAGCCGTCGTCCGCGGCCTGGGGCGCGTCGTTCACCGGACGCACGTCCACGGTGACACAGCCGGTGGCGCTGGCGCCCGACGGGTCCTGGACCGTGTAGGTGAAGCTGTCGCTGCCGTGGAAGTGCGCGCCGGGCGTGTAGACGAAGCTGCCGTCACCCGCAAGCGTCACCCTCCCGTTCACCGGCGCCGCGAGGATCGAGACCGTCAGCGCGTCGCCATCCACGTCCGTGTCGTTGTCCAGCACTCCGGGGGCAGCGACTTGCAGAGTCGTATCCTCGTCCACGCCGTAGACATCGGCCGTTGCCAGCGGGGCATCGTTGGTGGCGCGCACGCTGATCGTCGCGCGCGCGGTTCGTACACCACCGTTCCCATCGTCCACCGCATAGCCGAACGCATCTTGCCCGTTGAAGTCCTTCTCCGGGACGTACTCGAACGAGCCGTCGGGGTTCAGGTTCAGAGTCCCGCGCTCGGGCACGTCGTCGACCGACACGGTCAAGGCGTCGCCGTCGACGTCGGAGTCGTTGGCCAGAACTCCAGGTGCCGCAACGACCAACGTGACGTCCTCGTCGACCTCGAAAGTCTCGGCTGCGACCACGGGCGCGTCGTTCAGCGGCGTGACCGTGAGCGTGACGACACCGCCGTCGGTCGTTCCCGCGGCGTCGGTCAGCGTGTAGGTGAAGCCATCCGGTCCGAAGAAGTTCGCCGCGGGCGTGTAGGTGAAGCCGCCGTCCGGCTGCAGCTCCAACGTCCCGTGTGCCGGTCCGCTGTCGACGCTGGCTGAAAGCACGTCGCCGTCCACATCGACGTCGTTTGCCAGAACGCCCGGCGAGGCGACGACGAGCGGCGTGTCCTCGCTGGTGGCGTAGGCGTCCTCCGCGGCCTGCGGGGCATCCTGAACCGCGCGCACGCTGAGCGTGATCGTTGCCGTGTCGTGGGCACCGTTGCCGTCGTCGATGCGGTAGCGGAACGAGTCGTTGCCGTTGAAGTCGGCGTTCGGTGTGTAGGTAAAGCCGCCATCGGCTTCGACGACGACGCTCCCGGAGGAGGCGGGCACGTCCAGCGATGCGGCAAGCGCATCCCCGTCGGCGTCCGTCGCGCCGCTCAAGAGTCCGGGCGCCTCCACGCGCAGGACGACGTCCTCGTCCGTCGCATGTGCCGCGTCCAAGGCCACCGGCGCATCGTTGATTGCCGTCACGGTGATGCCGACGTTCCCCGTGTGCGTGCCGCCGTTGCCGTCGTCGATCGCGTAGGTGAAGGCGTCGGCGCCGGAGAACTCGCCTGCCGGAACGTAGGTGAACCCGCCATCGGCACGTAGATCCAAGCTCCCCTGCGCCGGTGGCGACACGAGCGAGACCACGAGCGCGTCGCCCTCCACGTCGGTGTCGTTCTCGACCACCCCGGGCGCCGAAACGTCGAGCGTCGTGTCCTCGTCGATCACGTAGGCATCCGCGCTCGCGACGGGGGCGTCGTTCACGGCGGAAACGTTCAGCGTCACCCGCTGGCTGGCGCTGCCTCCAAGGCCGTCGTGCGCGGCGTACTCGAAGTCGTCGGGGCCGTTGAAGTTCGGCTGCGGCGTGTACGCGAACGAACCGTCCGGGTTCAGAGTCAAGGTACCGAAGGCAGGAGCACGCACGAGAGTGGCTCCCAACAGATTGCCCTCGACGTCGGAGTCGTTCGCCAGCACTCCCGGTGCCTCGATCGACAGCACGGTGTCTTCGTCCAGAGCATAAACGTCGGCCACCGCCTGCGGCGGGTCGTTCACAGACGCGACGTCGATCGTCACCGTACTCGCGCTGCTGAACGTGGTGCCGTCGTAAACGCGGTAGCTGAACTGATCCGTGCCGCTGAAGCCGGGCAGGGGCGTGTAGGT
This sequence comes from Candidatus Krumholzibacteriia bacterium, assembly GCA_041613275.1. Taxonomy (GTDB): domain Bacteria; phylum Krumholzibacteriota; class Krumholzibacteriia; genus JBFJHN01. The sequence continues at coordinate 4,370 of JBFJHN010000343.1, forward strand.
GAAGCCGCCGTCGGAGGCGAGCACCAGCGTCCCGTTCGTCGGACCACTGACCCGTTCCGCGCTGAGCG
>JBFJHN010000344.1:0-4433 GCA_041613275.1 Candidatus Krumholzibacteriia bacterium
GCCGCGATGACGACCGACCCGTGGGTGAGGTCGAACTCGTCGCCGTTCATTCGCGCGCGCACCGCCGTCGGCACCATGTCGTTCTCGCGCGCCGATGGCTGCAGCTGAGGCAACGCGGTCAGAAACATGTTCTTGGCGCGGTCGAGCGGCGCGCGATCTTGAGGTCGGCGCGGTCCCGCCAAGCTGGACACGACGCTCGACATGTCCAGGTCCAACGAATCGCTGTAGGCTGCGGCCCGCGCACCCGGCAAGCGGAACAGGCCTTGCTCCTTGGCGTAGGTTTCGATGCGCGCGATGTGCGGCGCGCTGCGTCCCGTCAGCCGCAGGTAATCGAGCGTCTTGTCGTCGATCGGGAAGATGGCGCACGTCGAGCCGAACTCGGGCGACATGTTGGAGAGCGTCGCGCGGTCGGACAACGTGAGCGTGTCGAGGCCGTCGCCGTAGAACTCGACGAACTTGCCGACGACGCCCTTCTCGCGCAGCATCTCGACGACGCGCAGCACGAGGTCGGTCGCGGTCGAGCCCTCGGGCAGCTTGCCGGTGAGACGGAAGCCGACGACGTCGGGGATCAGCATGCTGACCGGCTGCCCGAGCATGGCGGCTTCGGCCTCGATGCCGCCCACGCCCCAACCCAGAACGCCAAGCCCGTTGATCATGGTCGTATGGCTGTCGGTGCCGACGACGGTGTCGGGGTACGCCAGCAGCCCATCGGGAGTTTCGGCCTCGAACACGACGCGCGCGAGATACTCGAGGTTCACCTGGTGCACGATGCCGGTGCTCGGCGGCACGACGCGGAAGTTGTCGAAGGCGGTTTGTCCCCAGCGCAGGAAGGCGTAGCGCTCGCGGTTGCGTTTGAATTCGATCTCGGCGTTCTTGCGCGGCGCGTCCGGGTCGCCGAACACGTCCACCTGCACCGAGTGGTCGATGACCAGCTCGGACGGAAGCTGCGGGTTGATGCGGCGCGGATCGCCGCCCAGCTGCGCGAGCGCGTCGCGCATGGCGGCCAGGTCGACCACGGCGGGCACGCCGGTGAAGTCCTGCAGGATGACGCGCGCCGGCATGAAGGCGATCTCACGTTGCGGCTTGGCGGTGGGCTCCCACTTGCAAAGGGCCTCGATGTCGCCCGCGTGCACCGAGAGGTCGTCCTCGCAGCGCAGCAGGTTCTCGAGCAGGATCTTCAGCGAGAACGGCAGTCGCTCGACGTCGAAACCGGACTTCGCCAAGCGCTGCAGGCTGTACAGCGTGTACGACGTGCCGCCGACGTTCATCGTGGCGCGGGTTCCGAACGTGTCACGGCTGGACTTCATGCTTCTTGCTCCCGATCGTGCAGCGATGGATGGACGACTGAACAGAGAGGTGTCCCCGAGCGCGGCGACCCGCTGCGCGTCGACTCGTCGAGCTACGACTCGTTGAGCCAGGCGCAGAGACGTTCGACGGCGGTCACCACCTGCACACAGTACGTGCGCAGGAAGGCTTCGTCGAGGGGCCGATCCTTGGGCTGGACCTCGGCCGCGGCCAGGGCGCGGGCGCCGTCGAAGTCGACGAAGGCGAGACGTGCGGTGAGCTCATCGTCGGGCCGGCCGAACTCGACGCCCGGCAGGAAAGCCACGCCCGTGTCCTTGAGGATGGACTCGCACAGCTCGGATCCGGTGGTCACGCCGCGCGGGCGCAGCTTCTCCCGCAGCGGCTCGAAGTCGGGGAACAGATAGAACGCGCCCTTCGGGCGGTCGACCTCGACGCCGGCTTCCTGAAGCTGCGTGGCGATCCATCGACCCAGGGCGCTCAAGACCTTGCGCGAGTACCAAAGGTAACGCTCGATGCGCAGGCCACCCTGGAAGGCGCGCACGGCCGCGTATTGGATGGGCGCGCTCGTCGTCGTGTAGGTCTCGCTGGCCACCGCGGCCATGGCATCGCGCAGCCAACCCAGCGACGACGGGAACATGAAGGTGCCCAGCCGCCAGCCGCCGGCGCCGCACCACTTGCTGATGCCGGAGCTGACGATGGTGCCTTCCGGATAGAAGCGTGCGATGGAGACGTGCTGTCCCTTGAAGTGCAGCTCGCCGTAGATCTCGTCGGACAAGAGCACCACGCGGTGCTTGCGCGCCACGCGGGCCAAGTCCTGCAGCTCGTCGAACTTGTACGTCTGACCCGTCGGGTTGCTCGGGTAGTTGAACACCACGATGCGCGGGCGCCCTTGGTCTTCCATGCACAGGTCGGCGAGCTCGCGCGGGCTCAGCCGCCAGCCGTTTTCCGAGGACGTGCGCAGGAAGCGCACCTTGCGACCGATGATGTGCGCCTGCGGAGCGTAGGACACCCAGGCCGGCGTGGGGATGACCAGGTCACCGTAGTAGACGAGCTGCAGCAGGAACATGAGCTCTTTCGAGCCGGGCCCAATCAGCACGTTGTCCGCCGTGCAGTTGAGCCCCTGCGTGCGCGTGTAGTACTCGGAGACGGCTTCGCGCAGGCTCTCGAGGCCCATGACCGGCAGGTAGGCCTTCTGGTGCGCGTTGGCGCGCAGCTCCTCGATGACGGGGCGCGGCACGGGAAAAGGCGATTGCCCGAGTCCCAGCTTGTAGACCTGGCGGCCCTCGCGACGCATGGCGTCGCAGCGCTCGTTGATGCCGACGGTGGCCGAAGGCTTCAGCCCGCGGACGTTGAGGTTGAGGTGGACGTCCAGCTCGCGATTACGGACGTGCGCCATCGAACGGGCTCCGTGTCTCGTGTCGCATGCTCATTCCCACTCCACGTGTCCGAACACCGTGGCGCGGCGCCGCTTCACAGGACGTTCGCCCCAGGCGGGCGCGCGCTTGTTGCGCTTAATCTCGCTCATCGCGTCGGTAAAGAAAAACTCTTTTTCGCCCAGGGCCGGCTTGAGGTCGTTGAGCCACGACGCCGTCGGGTCGTACTTGGCGAAGAACGGGCGGTTCGTCCACTCGGGGTTGCGTGCCTGGACGAACTTGCACACGAAGACCTCTTCACGGCCGATCTTGGTGACACCCTCGATGACCACCTTGCCCGGCGTGGCCGACATGGAGGGGCCGCGCACCGTGCGCCCGAGGCCGGAGACGCGCCGGTAGGCCCGGCGAAAGATGTCGTAGGCGCGCGCCAGGGGCACCTCGAAGTAGTTCTTCGGGCCGGTGTCGCGCTCGACGAACATGTAGTAGGGGATGGCGCCCAGCCGCACCTGCATGCGCCACATGTCGGCCCACACGTGCGAAGCGTCGTTGACGCGGCGGATGAGCGGCGCCTGGCAGCGGGTGACCGCGCCGGTGCGATGGATGCGGCGCAGCGCGGCCTGCGCCTCGGGCGTGTCGAGCTCGCGCGGGTGGCTGTAGTGCGACATGATGGCCATGTGCTTGCCCGCCTTGCGCACTTCGGAGAACAGCCGCAGCAGGTCGTCGGCGTCCGGGTCGGTGAGGAAGCGGTTGGGCCAGTAGGCCGTAGCCTTGGTGCCGATGCGAATGCTGACCAGATGCTCCAGGCTGGGATCGAGCAGCGGCTCGATGTAGCGCCGCAGAACGCGCGTCTTCATGATGAGCGGATCCCCGCCCGTGAACAGGATGCTGTGCACCTCGGGATGCTCGCGCAGGTAGCTGACCAGCGACTGCGCCTCACGGTTGGCGAACTTGAGCTCGTCGATGCCGACGAACTGCGCCCAACGGAAGCAGTAGGTGCAGTAGGCATGGCACGTCTGTCCCTGGCTGGGGAAGAACAGCACGGTCTCGCGGTACTTGTGCTGCATGCCCGGCAGCGACTCGCCGTTGATGCGAGGCACGTTCAGCTCCATCTGGCCCGCGGGGTGCGGGTTCATCTTCATCTGGATCTCGCGCGCGGCGGCCCCAATGGTGTTCTCGGAAGCGCCACGCTTGACCAGCGAATACATGCGATCGAAGTCACGCTTCGCCAGCATGCCCTCCTGCGGGAAGGTCAGCTGGTACATGGGGTCGTCGGGAATGTTGTTCCAGCGGATGAGGTTCTCGACCACGTAGTTGTTGACGCGGAACGGCAGCACCGCGGAGACGGCCTTCATGGCCGTGATCTCATCGAGAGAGAGGCGGCGCAGCTCGGTGATCTTGTCGATGTCCTTGCGGGCGTAGGCGCGATAGGTGCGCGGCTCCACGCGCGTGCGTCTCACCATTCTGGATCCCGTCGTGTTTTCGTCGAGGCGGCTCACGCCGACTTCAGTACTCATGGACAACTCCTGGGTAACAGCGATCGCAGGCTGGGCGTCGGGTCGAGCCGAGGGCAAAGCCGAGGCGTTGCGGCGCGGAGCGGCGTCTGGACCGCTCGCGGGCTCCGGCTCCAACCAGCAGCGTGGACTGCGGATCCTTCAAGTCCCAATGTATCACGCCGCCTCGTCGACCTGGGCGTGACGACCCGAAGTCCCGTGTTCCCATGAGCTTTCGGGAATCCGTGCGAACCGAGGTGCGAGC
>JBFJHN010000345.1:0-4423 GCA_041613275.1 Candidatus Krumholzibacteriia bacterium
CCCGGACAGATCCGGGGCCCAAGTGCCGCTCCCGCCCGCCGGGCCAGGCGAAAGCGGTCGGCAGGGCGTCACCACGGCACGCCAAGTCGCAGACCCATTCTCCGAACCACAACGAGAGACTTAGAGAGACTTGGGACGGGAGCACCCAGGCGTTCCGGCACGACTGCATCCAGGAGCCGACCGCCGCCGAAAGGACATGTGAGACTGAAAGTGCCCTAAACAAGGAGAGATCCATGACGACGAACGCTGAAACCAGCACCTGGCCGGACCTGGCCATCCAGCTCTACGATCGACTCACCGGTCGCAACGCCGAAATCACCTATGAGATGCAGAATCTGAAGGTGTCCGTGCCGAGTTCTACCGCCGACGGTGCGAAAGTCGCCAAGTGGGAGCTCAACGGCACCCTCAAAGTCCGGACCCGGGATCAGTGAGCCGGACGCTTTCCATCCACGGAGAGCTGCGAGTTACTCCGCCGTGGGGCGCCCAACTCACGTTGCGCGCCCGCGGCCGTGACCTCGCGCTCGAGCTGCCACGGCGGCGAGACCTGCTTCATGCCGCCCGCGCCCTTCGAAGCATGCGCCGCCTCGCCAGCGCGGGGTCGGCAACTGCCTTCGGCGAAAGCGTCGGAGCTTCTCGGATCGATCTTTCGATTCAGGTACGCGGTCACCGCATGCTCGAGAGAACGGCGGGAGGGTGGCACCTGAAGTGGAAAGGTGCGGTTGCGGCTATCCTCGGCCCCGCCGCAGCGCCTCCTGCGGCGACCTGAGTCAGGTCGACGACGGAGCGTCGTCTTCAAACTCGAGTGCGCTCGTCTGCCGCTCCAGATCGAATTCGGGCGGGCCGACCGTGACGATTCCGAGATTGCCGTCCACGGTCACCCAGTCCCCATTGCGCAAAACCCTGGTCGCGTCGGCAACTCCGTTGACGCACGGAATACCCAGCTCGCGCGCGATGATCGCTCCGTGGATGAGCATGCCGCCGCGTCGCTCGACGATGGCGCTCGCCAAGGGGACGAGATGGGTCATCGTGGGCTGGATGGCATCGCAGACCATGACTTCTCCGCGCTTGAATTCACGAAAGTCGCTCGCCTCACGCACCGTCCGGACGTATCCCGATCCAATGCCGCGGGCCGCAGGCTGGCCGATTATCTGTCGAGGCTTCTCGCCGGCTCGTCCAGAGGGCTCCGCCGGCTTTTCGCTCGAGAGTTCGGGCACCTGGATCTTTTGTGTGCTTGGATTCCGGAGAGCTTCGATGAGAGTCGGCGCCGCGCCGATCCCGACGGCTTGCGCCGAGGCGAGCCGCCCTTGCCGCTGCAACGCCTGGGCGGCCCGCGCCACGGCATGATGCAGCTGGTTCTCCAACCGGCCGATCAGGATGTTGTCGTCATCGCGCAGACGCCAGCTCAAGCGCGCGATCCGCAGGAAGTCGAGGGCTTCGTCCCGACGCTCGGGTCCAATCACAGCGAGAAAGCGCTGCTCGAGAGCTTCGGGCGCAAGGCGATGCGTCTGGGACGCCTGCTTTGGATCTTCGGCAAGCTGCAGAACGATTCCAAGAGTCAGGTCGGGCCGCTCGTCGAAGGACGTCTCGCCGAAACGGATGTCCATGTGCTGAACGAGAAACGCCTCGAGATCGTCGCAAAACCGACTGCCCGCAGGCATCGCGCGCAGGGCACGTGAGGCCTCGCGCCACTGGGCCGGTGTCGACGCCGAGCCGGCTTCGTACGCGCTGCGAAGCTCTTTCGCGAGGTTTGCATCGGAGGTCACCTGGGACGCGAGCCGCGACAGAGCGGCGCTACGTCGGGACGCGAGCATCGGTTGATGCTCGAGGAGCGAAACGAACTCGTATGGATCGTCGGGCTGCACGGTGTCGTTGTAGTACATGCCGAAGTGCCGCACCCCGTGCGCAAACGGAATGAACTCGTCCTTGTAGATCTTCTTCCAGCTCCGGTACGACTGCAGTCGATTCTCCAACGCGTCGGCGAGCGCGGAATCCGTGAGATCGTCGAGATTCTCGCGCGCAAAGCGCGTCACCTCCGCCTCGAGCGCCGGGATGAGCTGCTCACTGACACGCGTGCACAGATCTTTCAGGCGCCCCGCGCTTGGACGGAGCGACAGATACCATGTGCGCTCATCATCGTCTTCGCGCGGACCCGTCACCGGACGCGCCTGCAACAAAGTCAGATCGCCGGAGCGGCCTGTCCACTCGACATCGGGTGGGCGCCCCAGAAACGACTCGACGCTGCGCAGGATCTGATGCAGCGTCTCGAGGTCCGCGCGCTCGAGGATCGGTTGGGCCGTGTCGTCGTGGCGATCTCCCGCCCTCCATTCCACGATCTCTCCCGAGGATCTCTTCAGAATCCAGCGGTCCGGATCGACTGCGCCGCTCACCAGGTCCTCACAGAGGCCCGGAACGGCCTCGACGACTTCACGATCCGCTTCGGGTCGGCGCGGGTCCACGCCGAAGCCTACCCCGGAAACGGATGCCGTGATGAACTCTTGCACCACGATCGCCATCCGGCTGTGCGCCACGTCGAGCTGCAACTCGCGGCGGTACAGAAGCGCTGCATCGGACCACAGCGAAGCCCAGACGATGCGAACGGCATCGAGCAGGGCGTCTGCGTTCTCGACACCCACGAGCGATTCGTGCAAGCCGGCATACGAGCGGTCGGACGAATCCTCGCCAGGAGCGGACGAGCGCACCGCAACGCTGCCTCGGGACAGCTTCGCGTGAGCGTCACGGATGGCGTCCGCGATCGCGGGGGGGATGGCAGCGCCCAAGAACGCCGCGCGGATCCGCAGCGCCGCGTCCCAGATCTCCTCCCAGCGCATGGACGCCAGGGGTTTGCGGCCCAGTTCCATCTGGATCATCGCCGCCAGACCTGCAGAGTGGACGAAGGACGTGTAGGCGCGCGTGTCGATGACGAAACCTGCGGGCACCCGGTACCCTGCGTCGATCAGTCGCCCCAGAGTGCGCGCCTTACCGCCGACCCGGTCGTCCTCACAGTCGCCAGCCTGCGCGAGCGCAACGATCACGGACGCGGCGTCGGCACCCACTGATTCACCTCTTGGAAACGAACCACGTGGAAGTATCGGATGATCTCCACCCGGAACAGAGCGCACGACTCTGAACGGACGAACCCGCGCAGCTGGGGATGGCGGCCGACGAGGAGTTCGGCGCACGAATCGAAAAGCGGTCCCTCTTCGAGCCTGTGTGCGCGGCCCGTGACGGTCACGGCTTGCACCTGCATCATGTCCAGCTGACGTTCCGGCCGGTCGTCGACGACCAGCGCAACGCGGTCGTGTTCCGACAGCAGCCGGTACTTGCGCGTGGCGATGGGGGTGGCGAACACGGCGGCTCGAAGATCGCGTGTGAAGGCAACCGCAACGAGGGATCCGTAGGCCTGATCCTCGCCGTGCGTGCACAACACCGCGTAGGGCTGCGAGGTCACCAGACGTCGAATACGTTCGGCGAGTGGAGGATCGGCACGATCGCTGGAGCCATCCCCCTGCGGGTGCGGCCCGAGGACGGGTTCATCGTCGCGGTTCACGAGACCCTCTCAACAAAGTTGCGTACCCTGCCGGGAACCAAACGGCGCACCGCCGTGCGACCCTGCGAGGCTGCGACGGCGCGACAACACACGCTGCATCCATTTTGCCCGCAGGCCCGAGCCTCGCATGGTACTGGGCTCGGCGCAAGTTTCAGGCGCGAAGTGCCGTACGACTTTCGTCGCTCTGCCGTTCGCGACGCGAATGCTTCCAGCGTCAATGACCCGTGAACACCGTGCTCGCGTCGACGAAGCACAGCTTGTTGCCGAACGGGTCGACGGCATAGAACGAGCGCTCGCCCCAGGGCTGGGTCTCGATGCGCTCGTCGAGGCTTCGGCATCCGGCCTTGCGGGCGCGCTCGAACGTCGCCTCGAGATCCGGCACGGCCAGGTACACATGGTCGGGGTTCGGTGAGGCATCGAACGGATCGCCGTCTGCGCGCGGATCGAAGCAGGCCAGGATGGTCTCGCCGCACTGGAAGTAGTGGCGTCCCGGTGAGACGCGCTCGCCCGGCATGGCGAGAACCGTGCCGTAGAAGCGCGCCGCATGCTCGACGTCAGAGACCTGCAGGATGACGCGGAAGAGCTTCGGGACCATGTCGCCGGCCAACGTTCCCTGCGGGCCGCTCGACGTCGTGGGCACCAGCTGCGCCACCGACAGCACGTTCCCGTCGGGATCGAGGAACCAGGCGACCTTGTCGCCGTTCGGGAACGTGGCGATGCCCAGGTCGTCCTGCCGCATCCCGTCGTAGCGCTGCAGCTCGACGCCACGTTCGGCGAGCGCCCGTGCCGTGGACTCGATGTCGTCGACCTGCCATCCCAGCACCGAGCCGGTCGCGGGCGGCAGCTTGTCGACCCGCTGCACGCGCAAATAACGTC
>JBFJHN010000346.1:0-4418 GCA_041613275.1 Candidatus Krumholzibacteriia bacterium
CAACGGGCTCCTGCGCGACCTCACCGGCGTCGGTGGCCGCGGCCGCCGCGGCCGCGCCCGGGTCCCCCGGGCGCGCCTCGTCGGCGCCCGTGCCGGCGATGCTGTTGTCGGGCCCGGTCACGTCGGTGGCCGGCACCGGAGTGTCGCGGTCGTCGACCACCTCGTCGCGTGCTTCCGAGTTGAACCGCCCCTGGATCGGCGTATCGGGGGGCGTGTCGACGCGGCTGGCCTCGGCCACATCGGCCGTCAGCGGGCTGAAGCGAAAGCGCACGACATCGGCGAACGGATCGCGTTCCGCTTGCGGGAGACCCAGCGTCTCCAGGACGGGAGGCGCCACGCGTGGAATCAGCCACACCAGAAGCGCCAGACGCACGTGAAACGTCGCCCAGGCCAACATGCCGAGGAATACACGGTTGCGCATGACCGCTTGGAGCTGCACCCGAACCTCTCCCGGGACCGAGCTCGGGCCGCTGCGACCCTCGCTGTTTCAACAATAAAGGAGCGCCTCACGATCCCGAAAGGTGGCCCTGAAGACCCGGGAAAAACGGCCCTAGAGCCGCTCCAGGTCGGCGAAGACGAGTCCCGAGAGGTACTCCCGCAGGCCGGGGACGTGCACGAGAGGCTGGAGGAAGCGGAACTTCGGCACCACGTAATGGACATCGAGGCAGCGCAGGGAAGGCTCCGCCGCGACGATCTCGTGGAAGCTTCGCACGGTGATGCCGTTGATGCAGGTCTCGTAGTAGTGGACGATCTCTTCGTACCGCCGCGCCGCGCGCTGCTCCACGTCGGCGCCGCCGCGCTCGCGCTCTTCGTCGAGCACGGCGCGCTCGAGCGTCGGATACAGCACCGGCTTCGGCAGCAGCTGGCACCACGGGATCTTCACGTGATCGTACAGGTGCGAGCCCAAAGGCGAACGCCAGGGCGTGAAGTACAAGAACAAGCGCCCGCCGGGTCGCAGCACGCGTCCCAGCTCGCCGAGCGCCGCAGCAGGGTCGGCGAAGTGCTCCATGGAGTCGTTCGCCGTCAACACGGAAAAGCTGCCGTCCGCAAACGGCAGGCGCATGGCGTCGCCTTGGAGGATGTGCACGCGCTCGCCCACGCCGCGCGCGCGCGCGAAGCGCTGGCTCTGCGTCGCGTGCCGGCGCTCGATGTCGACGCCGACGACCGAAGCGGCGCCCGACTCCGCGTACCACACCGTCTTGCCGCCCATGCCGCAGCCGATGTCCAGCATGCGCGCGCCGCGCAGACGATCGGCGCCGAAGTGCTCGGTGAACACCTGTCGACCGACCTCGTACTCCCACTCGGAGTACGCGTCTTCCGACTCGCGCCCGCCGACGTTGGGGCGCGGGAGCAGGCGGTTCAAGCGCACGACGGCTTCGACAACGAGGTTCATTCAGGTCACGATCGAATCGAGGACGTACGTCGGACGGATCGCGCGACGATCCATGGCCTCTTCGGCCGCATCGCGGTTGCGGTGGAACCCGGAGAGCACGAGCAGCGTGTCGAACCCCATCTGCGCGCCGCCACGAATGCCACTTTCAATGTTGTCGTCCACCACGAGCACGCGCGGCGATTCCAGGCCCGTCTGCTGGCGGACGCGCTCGAGCGCGAGCTCGAAGATCGGCGCATGCGGCTTGCCCAGGCGGTGCACCTCGACACCCAGCTCGCGCTCGAAGATGTTGGCCAGCGCGCCGGCCACCAGCGTGATCTCGCCGTAGCCGGTGGGCGTGAAGACGTCGGGGTTGGTGCACAGCACGGGCACACCGTGCAGGCGCACGGCGTTGCAGGCCGCGTCGATGGCGTCCTTGCTCAGCTCGCGTGAGCTGCCTACGACGACGGCGCGCGCCTCGCCGTAGCGCTTGCGCGTTTCGGCATCCGGGATGACCACGCCGCCCGCGCGGCGGATGTACTCGGCCGCCGCCTCGTTGCCGATGTTGATGAGCGGCTGTCCGACCAGATCGCGGCGCGCGATCTCGCCGACGAGCACCTCACCGGCGGTGACCAGGCGCTCGGTCGGAATCTCCAGGCCGATCTGCGTCAGCCAGTGCGTGATCTGCTCGGGGAGTGCGGTGCCGTTGTTGGTGATGAAGAAGAACTGCGGTCCGTCGGGCTGCATGGCGGCCAGCACGCCGGGCACACCCTCGATGGCCTCGCGTCCGAGGTGCAGGACGCCGTCGATGTCGCACAGGACAACATCGTACTTGCGGAAGATTTCCAGGCTCCGCACTTCCCCTCCCGCGGGGTGGCGAGTGTGACGCGCGGGTGGAGCGCGTGGCGCTGTGGGGTCCTAGCCGCGGTCGAAGATCTCCTTGGCGATGATGAGGCGTTGGATCTGGCTCGTGCCTTCGTAGATCTGGAACACCTTGGCATCGCGCATGAGCTTCTCCACCGGATACTCGGTGCTGTAACCGTAGCCACCGAAGATCTGCACGGCGTCCAGCGCGACACGCATCGCCGTGTCGGCCGCGAACGCCTTGGCGTAGGCCGCCTCGCGCGTGTTGCGCCGGCCCTGGTCGATCGTCCACGCCGACAGCCACACCAACATGCGCGCGGCCTCGATGTCCTTCGCCATGTCGGCGATCATGAAAGCGACCGACTGATGCTTGGCGATCGGCACACCGAACGTCGTGCGTTCCTGGGCATATTGTACGGCGTGTTCCATGGCGTGGCGCGCCAAGCCGACCGCAGCGGCCGACACCGTCGGGCGCGTGTGGTCGAACGCCGCCATGGCGATCTTGAAGCCATCGCCTTCGTTCCCCAGTCGGTGGGCCGCGGGAACACGGACGTCCGTGAAGCGCACGCCACGCGTGTCGCTGGCGTGCTGCCCGAGGTTGACCTCTTTCTTGCCCACCTCGACGCCCTCGGTCTCGCGCGGGACCAGGAAGGCCGACATGCCGCGATGCCTCTTGTCCGGGTCGGTGTAGGCGAGGACGAAGTACCAGTCGGCGTGGCTCGCGCCCGTGATCCACATCTTCTCGCCGCTCAGCACATAGTCTTCGCCCACCTTGCGCGCCATGGTCTTGATGCCGGCCACGTCGCTGCCCGCGTCGGGTTCGGTGACGCAGTACGACGCCAGGCGGAACTCGTCGATCATGGGCCCCAGCCAGGCGCGCTTCTGCTCTTCGGTTCCCGCCACGATGACCGGCGCCTCCGCCAGGCCGTTCGCCTCCATGGCGGTGCCGATTCCGGTGCAGCCCCAAGCGATCTCCTCGCCCAGCAGGCAGCCTTCGAGCACCCCCAGGCCCAAGCCGCCGTACTCGCTGGGAATGTGCGTATTCAGCAGGCCGACTTCCCAGGCCTTCTTGAGGATCTCGGTGGGAAACTCGCCCGTGCGATCGTGCTCGGCCGACTTCGGGTAGATCTCATGGGCCGCGAAGTCGTGCGCCAGCTCGCGCAGCTGTCGCTGCTCGTCGCTCAAACTGAAATCGATCATCGGGTCACCTCGGAATCCGGATCGCGCGGCGTGTCTCGAAGCACCCCAGGGTAGGAACGGCGTACGAACGCGGTCAAGCACCGTTGGCCGTGCGCCGCGCCGGCGTCGTCTCTCCTCTGCGCGGCGTGCCAGCGCCGTTGCGATCCGCGCTGCGCCGGTGCCTCGGTCTCAGAGGTCCAACGTCCAGTCGTCGCCGGTGTGGAAGTCCCCGTCGGCACCGGCGCTCCGCAGGGTGATCCGTTCGCCGTCGGCCTCGATGGCCAAGCCCCGCCCCCACTCGTCCACCAGCATGTCCTTCTGGACCAGACCGCGATCCACGAGCTCGTCCAGCCTACGCGGCAGCCTCCCGGTTTCGCTGACGTACTCGCGCACGGCGCGCGCGATGCGAGCACGCGCGGCGTAGGTCTTGGTTTCACGTCCCAGATCGGCCGCCGTCTTGCCGGTCAGGTCGTGGATTCCGGAGCGCAGGGTCTCGCCGGCTTTGCCGCCGCCGTCGCCCAACAGGTCGAACTGCTGCACGGCGAGCGCCAGGAGCGCCAAGACCACGACCCCGACCAACAGCTTGCGCATCGATATTCCTCCCGGGCGATGCGCCTGGACACCGCCAGGCGCAGTCCACGCACGAGACTGTCTGCAACCCATGTTCCAGCGCCTGTCGCGGCGCGGTCGTGTACCATGGTCTCTTCTCCGAAGCTGCGCGGAATCATCCCGAGACCGGGGAGGTCGAACCCGTGGCGGTTGAGCGAATTGCGATCATCGGCGCCGGGATCATGGGGCGTGGCATCGCCCAGGTCGCGGTGCTCGGAGGCTTCGAAACCGTTCTGCAGGACGTGGACACCGCCCAGCTCGAGCGCGCCGTCGCCGACATCGAGTCATCGATGCGCAAGGCCGTCGATCGCGGCAAGCTCGACGCCGACGCCGTCGGGCCGGCGCTCGAGCGCCTGAACACGACCACCGAGCTCGCGGAGGCTGCGGACGGCGCGCA
>JBFJHN010000347.1:0-4417 GCA_041613275.1 Candidatus Krumholzibacteriia bacterium
CCTGGGCGACAGCGTCGTGGTCATCGACGCGTTCAGCACGCGCGAGAAGATCAACGAGCTCAATGCGGGCGCCGGCGCGGCCGGCATCCTGTATCTGCTCGACCGCAGCCTGGCGCCGCTTCCCGGGCCGCGCGTGAACTCGTTGGCCTACGACACGGCCGACAACCTGCTGCACATCGGCACCGAGAGCGGTCTGGCAACGCTCGACGTCGAGGGGCTCGATGCGGGGACGCAGATTCCCATCGAGAAAGCGGTGATCTACCCGAACCCGGTGCGCGTGTCCGGCGATACGAACGACCCCAACAACCCCACCGAACGCATCTTCGTGCACAACGTCACGACTCCGGTGCGCGTGACCGTCTACAACCTCGAGGGGCAGATCGTTTCCGTGAAGGACCTCGAGGACCTGAGCGTCGAGGCCTGGGATCTCAAGATCTTCGTCAACCGTGCCGGTACGGCGGGGACGTTCTTCAACGCCACGAGCGGCGTCTACATGGTGCGCATCGAGTCGCTCTCCGGCGGCGGGACCATGGTGACCCCGCTCGTCGTGATCCGCTGATCGCACTCCCGCTGCGGCAGTGAGCTTGGCGAGGCGAGTGGGCGCGGCAACTCGGCTGCGGGTCAGGCTCGAGCGGACGTGCGCGGGCAAGGGATTCTTCAGGGGGTCGGGGGATGTCGGCGAACGTTCCCGCGCTGGAAGGTGGAAAACCGGTGCGCTCTGGCGCGCCGGTGCCGTTCTTTCGCGCCGATCTCACCGAAGCGGACATCGAAGCGGTCACGGCCACGTTGCGCTCCGGTTGGCTGACGCTTGGTCCGCGCACGGCCGAGTTCGAAGCCGCGTGCGCCGAGTATCTTCAGGCGCCGCAGGCGCTGGCCACGAGCTCGTGCACGGCATCGTTGTTCCTGGCGCTGCGCACGTTCGGGATCGGCCCGGGCGACGAAGTCCTCGTGCCTTCGCTCACGTTTCCCTCGACGGTCCACACCATCCGCCATGTCGGCGCCAAGCCGGTGCTCGTCGACATCGAGCTCGTCGGGTTCGGGGTCGACCCCGTTGATGCCGCTGCGGCGATCACGCCGCGCACGCGTGCCGTGATGGCCGTGGACTACGGCGGCCAGCCGTGCGATCTCGCAGGTTTGATCGAGCTGGCCTCCGCCCACGATCTCTACCTCATCGAAGATGCGGCCCATTCGTTCGGCGCGCGCTATCGCGATCGGCCGGTCGGCGGTTGGGCCGACGCGACCGCGTTCAGCTTCTACGCCACCAAGTGCATTACGACGGGCGAAGGTGGGTTGCTGACCAGTCGTGACGGTGACGTCCTCGAGCGCGCGAGGCTGCTGGGCTTTCACGGCATGCAGCGCGACGCCTGGAAGCGCTACTCCGACCGCGGCAGCTGGTTCTACGAGATCGAGTGCGAGGGCTACAAGTTCAACATGTCCGACGTGCAGGCGTCGCTGGGCCTGTCGCAGCTCGCGCGAGCCGACGAGCTGCGCGCCTCGCGCGAACGCGTTGCGCTCGAGTACACGCGCGCTCTCGACGACATCGACGGGCTCATCCTGCCGGGAGTGCGCCCCGACGTCGTGCACGCCTGGCATCTCTACGCGCTGCAGCTCGAACTCGAAACGCTGCGCGTCGACCGCAACCACTTCGCTCGCGCGCTGCGCGAGGAGGGCATCGTCCCCAGCGTGCACTTCATCCCGTACCATCGTCATCCCGTCGCGCGCTCGCGCGCCGCGTCCGATCGCGCCCCCAACGCTGCGGCCGCGAACGCTGCGGATGCAAACGCTGCGGCCGCCGCGACGTCGACGCGGCCGCTGCCGCGCACCGAGCTGTTTGCCGATCGATGCATTTCGCTGCCCCTGTTCCCGCACATGCCCGACCAGGACGTGGCCGACGTCGTCGAAGCGGTGCGCAAGCTCGTCCAACATTACAAGCGCTGAGCACCGCCCGCGCCCTAGGGTGCGAGCGGCGTGCGTTGCGGCGCCACGACCTGGAGATCGATCACCGGGTGCCCGTGGCGCGTGGGGGAGGCGACCCGCCGGAGAACCTTCGCGTGCTGTGTGCGGCGCACAATCAGCTGGAAGCCGAGCGCGTGTTCGGCCGCGCGTGGATGCGGCGGGCGGTCGCGATGGTATCGGCGTGACGGCCGGAGTTCGAGCTTGTCTCACGCGGGCCGGCCGTCGAAGATCGACGCGTTTGGGAGTGGAAACCGAGCGGACGGACGCACGTGGTCTCTGTGACTTGGCATCCAGACGGTGTCCCGAACGCGGTGGAGGCGCTGCGGGCGCTGCCGCAGGGCACGTTCTTCCACACCCCGCGCTGGTTCCGGGTGCTCGGACGCGTGCATCCGCAATGGCGGGCGGCGGCGTTCGTAGCACGCGCAACGGCAGATTCCGAAGTCTCGGGCGACGTGCGCGGGGCATTGTCGTTCATCGAGGCGCGGCGATGGGGTTTGCGCCGCGTGTATGCGGGCCCGTGGGGGACGTACGGGGGCGCGTTGGCGCGGGACGAAGATGCGGCGCGGAGCGTGTGCGAAGCGTTGCGGGATTTCGTGGCGTCGCGTCGGGTGGTGGTGGCGCGCGTGCACGACTTCTCGGCTGCGAGCGTGCCCTGGCTGGAGTCGGCGCCCCATTGGCAGCGCGTCGAAGAGCGCTGTCAGGTGCTGGATCTGGTCGAGGATCCCCAGGCGCTGTTTCGCGACGCGTTCACGTCACAGAACCGGAACAAGATCCGCAAGGCCGAGAAACGCGGTTTGACCGTGCGCCTCGCCCACGATGAAGAGGCGCTGCAGGCGTACGCCCGGCTGTATGCCGAGTCTGCGTCACGGTGGAACACGCCGCGCGCACTTCCCGCGACGATGTTCGCCGCACTGGCCGAAGCCGGGCCTGACGTGCAGATGTGGCTCGCCGAACGCGATGGCGAGCCTGTCGCGGCTCTGTTGAACCTGCGCGGCGGCGGCCAGATCATGAACTGGGGCAACGTGTCTCTGCGCGAGGCCTGGCGCGATGCACCGAACAACCTGCTGCACTGGCGCGCCCTGGAAGCCGCGTGCCTCGACGCGGACGGACCGCGCTTGTACAACTTCGGCAGCAGCGTGGGGCTGCCGGGCGTCGAAACGTTCAAGGCATCGTTCGGGGCTCGCGAGCACGTCTACGCCAGGCTCGAGTACGTGGCGCCGTGGGCCGCGTGGCTGCGCCGGCTACGCGGGCCGCGCGTTGCACAGAGCGGCTCGCAGCGGTGAGGGATCCGGGAATGCGGCATCTTTTGCTCGTTTCGCACTTCTTCCCGCCGATGGGTGGCGGCGGTGTGCAGCGCGTGACGAAGTTCGTCAAGTATCTGGCGCCGAACGGCTGGCGCACGACCGTGGTGTGTGGGCGTCCCGAGGACTACTGGATGCGCGACGAGACGCTCGCGCGCGAGGTTCCCGAGAGCGCGCGCGTGGTGGCCACGGCGGCGGCGAGCGGCTTGAGCCTGCTGCGCCGCGCGCGCGGCGGTCGCGGGCCCGATGCCGGAACGTCGGCGCGCTCGGCGCGCGGCTTCGGAATCCTGCGCAAGGCGGCCGCCTGGTTCCTGGTGCCGGATTCCTATCTGGGCTGGCGCCCGTTCGCGTTGCGCGCTGCGCGCGACGTGCTGCGCGACGACCCCCCGGATGCGTTCATGTCGAGCGGTCCCCCCGAGACCAACCATCTCGTGGCGGCGACGCTGCATCGCGAAAGCGGCACGCCGTGGCTCGCCGACTTCCGGGATCCGTGGTTCGCGCTGCATCTCTATCCAGCGCCGACGGCGTGGCATCGCGCGCGTCATCGGAAGATGGAGGCCGAGGTGCTGCGCGAGGCCGACTGCGTCGTCGCGACGACGACGTGGCTGCGCGACCTCCTGCGCGAGCGCGCGCCGGGGAAGCGTGAGATCTACGTCATCCGTAACGGCTACGATCCGGATGACTTCGTGGATGTCGAAAACGCGGCACAGCAGAGCGGTGCCACGCGCGGGAACTCGGCGACGAAGCCCGTGCTGCGCTTGGCGCACACCGGAATGCTGACGCTGACGCGTTCGGCGCGCGGTCTGCTGGAGGGGCTGCAACAACTGTATGCGCGCCGGCCCGAGCTGCGCGGAACCGTGCAGCTGGATCTGGTCGGCAGTCGCGAATCCGACAACGACGCATGGGTCGAGCGCCTGGGTCTACGGGACGACGTGCGCCTGCGCGGATACGTGTCGCACCGTGAAGCCATCGCGGCGATGCGGCAAGCGGACGTGCTGGTTCTCGTGAAGCATACCGAGCCGCGCTACCGTGGCTTGATTCCGGGGAAGATGTACGAGTACCTGGGCGCCGGCCGTCCCATCCTGGGGTTGGTGCCCGAGTCGGAGGCTGCGGACCTGTTGCGCGGGCTCGGTTGCGCCGAGAACGCGGCGCCCGACGAC
>JBFJHN010000348.1:0-4417 GCA_041613275.1 Candidatus Krumholzibacteriia bacterium
ATTACTCGTGATCCTTCTGCTGCTTGGGCTGATGGATCTGCTTGAGCTCCTCGCGGTTGATCACCGTGAGCTCGACGCGACGGTTCTTCGCGCGGCCCTCGGGCGAGTTGTTCGTCGCGATCGGAATCTCCTCGCCGTAGCCACGCACGCGCAGCTGAGCGCTGCTGATCTGCGGGAAGCGCCACAGCAGGTAGTCAGAGACCGACTGCGCACGACGCTCGGACAGCGACTTGTTCGCCGCCGCGGCGCCACGCGAATCGGTGTGACCGGCGATCTCGATGCGCAGCTGCGGCCAGCGCGACAGCACCTCGCCGGCCTCGTCCAGCACCGAGAAGCTCGACGGATCGAGCTCCGCGCTACCGGTGGTGAAGTTGACGCCGTGCAGGCGCAGGCGGCCGGTGTCGAGCATCTCGTACTCGAGCTGCGAGATCTTGCAGCCGCGATCGTCCACCTGGACGCCCGCCGGGGTGTCCGGGCAGCTGTCGAGACCGTCGTAGATGCCGTCGCCGTCCGAGTCGGTCGGGCAGCCACGGTTGTCGACGAGCGCACCGGACGGCGTGCTCGCGCACACGTCGATGCCGTCGAAGACACCGTCGGTGTCGGAGTCGGTCGGGCAGCCGGCCGCGTCGACCGTGGCGCCGCCGGGTGTATCGACACACTGGTCCAGGCCGTCCCAGATGCCGTCGGCATCCGTGTCCGTCGGGCAGCCGGTGTCGTCCACCGAAGCGCCGCTCGGGGTGGCCGCGCAGAGGTCGATGTTGTCGCGCACGCCGTCGGCATCGCCGTCGCCATACGAGCGCGCAAACGGCAGCACCAGCCGGGCGCCGATGGCGGTGTTCTGCAGCAGCTCGTTGCCGCTGCCGGTGCCCGCGTCATGGCTCATCATGATCTGGCGCGCCTCGATGCGGATGCCGAGCCCGCTCTTGCCGACGATCTTGAAGCCGCCGCCGATCTCGCCGAACGGGTCGGAAACGCTGCCCGCGGCGTCCGTGCTCATGTCTTCCGCGTAGCCGCCGCCGAAGGTGATGAACGGCCGCACGTGGCGGTGCTTGGTCAGGTCGATGGAGAAGCCACCGCTGGCCAGGCCGAGATCGCGATGATCGCGCGATGAAGCGCTCGGCATCTCAAAGCGCGCCCAGCCGCCCTGGGCCTCGAAATGGACCTGCGGTGCCAGGGCGAAACCGAAGCGCGCGCCCACCATGGGGGAGACGCGCTCGGTGAACCCGAGCTTCTCGTCCACGAGCAGTGCGCCCGCGTACGGGCTGAACTCGACGTGGACGCGTTCGATCTCGGCGGCGGAGGTGGTCGCCAGAAGCAGGACCAACCCGGCCGAGCTCAGGAGGACTCGTGCTTTCACTTTCATTTTGAACCTCTCGATCCGGGCCTTCGGAGACTGACGCGGGAGCGGTCCCTCGTGCCGCGTCCGAATCTCAGTTGCCAATGATTTCGGGCACCGCGTCCGGAAAACGCGGCCGGTCCGAGTTCGCAAGACGTGTTCCGCTTGGCGCGCGGGCCCCGGGCTCGGCGTACGGCGTCCGGATGGCGCGCACGTGGGTGGGGAGCGTTCCGAGGCGTACGGCATCCGTCGTGGACGGGCAGAATGTGCAGCCCGGACGGAACCCCTTTCGTCCCGCGCCCGGCTTCCTTTCGCGCCAGGCGGGCCCGGCACCTGTTCAGGCTGAACCTGTTAAATCGTTTTTTAGTGGTGAGTTACATGGTTCTCTGGCGAACGGGCGGGGCGCGGCCGCGAACGCCCCGCGGACTCGCGCGAAGCGGGTCGGGGTGTTATATTTCCCCGTCCACACCAAGCTGATGGAGGAGTTCTTCGATGCTTCGGAACCGTCTTGCCGCCGCGTGTGTCGCAGCCCTGTCTCTCCTGCTGTTGGGCTGCGAGGACTCGCAGAAGTTCGAAGACATCCTGCGAAACGACATCGAGGTCGCCGACTTCGAGCGCGTGCGCTTGCGCGGCGGCGAGAAGCTCATCCTCAAGGTCACCGAGGTCACGCCGGAGATGGTCCACCCCGAGTTCATCGGGCGCTGGACGAACCTGCGTCGTGAGATCGAGGTGGACTTCTACGTTCTGCCGCTCGCGGACTTCGACGAGAACAAGCCGCCTTCAGAGCTCCAGAACATCCTGTTCACTTCGGTGGCCGACGATGGCGTGGGCTTCGGCGACCGTCGCGTCACCGAGATGCACGTGCACCCGGCGCCGGGGCGCTGGGTGATGTTCTTCTTCAACCCCCGGCCGGGCGGGCCCAGCAACGAGGCCGAGCTGAGCGCCGAAGTCCGCCTGTCCTTCTTCAAGTAACGCCCTGCCTTCGAGTCACGCACCGTTCCCGCACGACGCAGCGCTCCAGCGGTGCGCTCCCGTAGCGCGCTCCAGCAGTGCGCTCCCGCAGCGGGAGTGGTCCGTGCACGCGCCCGCGACGCCGATACGCGCAGATCCCGATGCATTGCGGACACCGTGCGGGGAGGGCCTGACCGGGGCTGCGCCTTTCCGCGCGCAGGCGTTGGTCCCAATCAGGGCGGTTCCGGGCAGCGGCGTGATCCTTGCAGAATCAGGACGCCGCTGAACCAGGAGGATGGACGATGAGCCAGAGCTTTGCGCGTGGAGCCTTCGCCGGTGCGCTCTCCCAGGATTTGGTTTTTCCCTACCCCAGCATGGATCCCGACGAGGCCGAAGTCGTCGACATGCTGCGCGAGTCCATCCGCAAATACGCCAACGACCACATCGACGACGAGCGCATCGACGTCGAAGGGGAAACGCCGCGCGAGGTCCTCGACACGCTTTCGGGCATGGGGATCATGGGCATCATCATTCCTGAGGAGTACGGCGGCAGCGGCATGAGCGTGACCGCGTACTGCAAGGTGCTCGAGGAGATCACCTATCACTCGTCCGCCGTCGCGGTCACCGTCGGTGCGCATCAGTCCATCGGCATGAAGGCCATCATCCTGTTCGGCACCGAAGAGCAGAAGAAGCGCTTCCTGCCACCGCTGGCCGCGGGCGAGCAGTACGCCGCCTTTGCGCTCACCGAGCCCGAAGCGGGCAGCGACGCGGGCAGCATCCAGTCCACCGCCGTGCCCACGGAAGACGGCGAGGCCTGGGTTCTCAACGGCACCAAGCAGTGGATCACCAACGCCGGCTTCGCCGACGTCTTCACGGTGTTCGCCAAGACGGATGTCCCCAACGCCAAGTCCGAGAACCACAAGGTCACCGGCTTCGTGATCACGCGCGACATGGAAGGCGTGACCATCGGCCCGCCCGAAAAGAAGATGGGCATCCGCGGCTCGGAGACCAACGAAGTGCACATGGAAAACGTGCGCGTGCCCAAGGACTACCTGCTGGGCGAGGTGGGCGGCGGCTTCAAGATCGCCATGGGGGTGCTGAACGAAGGGCGCCTGGGGCTTTCGACCGGATGCGTGGGCGCCTCACGCAAGCTCATCGCGCTGTCGACGCTATTCGCCAACGAGCGCAAGCAGTTCGGTCGCAGCATCGGCGAGTTCGAGCTCATCAAGGAGAAGCTGGCCGAGATGAGCTCGCGCACGTTCGCGGCCGAGAGCGCCGCGTATCTCACCGCCGGTCTCGCGGACCGCGGCGTCAAAGACTTCAGCCTGGAAGCGGCCATCTGCAAGGTGATGGGCAGCGAGATGCTGTGGTACGTGGTCAACGAGGGCATGCAGATCTACGGCGGCAACGGCTTCATGGAGGAGTATCCGTTCGGGCGCATGATGCGCGACTCGCGCATCAACCTCATCTTCGAAGGTACGAACGAGATCCTGCGCGTGTTCATCGCCGGCATGGGCGTGCGCGGTCCGGGCGAGGAGCTGCAGATGGTTGCCCGTGCCTTGCGCAACCCGGCGAAGGACTTCGGTGTGCTGTCGCGCTACTTTGGCCGCAAGATCGAGCAGACGTTCCTGCGCGAGCGCCTGCGTGACATCCATCCCGAGCTGAAGGAGACCGCGCGCTACATCGAGCGCGCCGTCCATCAGCTGCCGGGACGCGTCGAAGGTCTCCTGCGTAAGCATGGGCGCGACTTCATCACGCGCCAGTACCTGATGAAGCGCATCTCCGACGTCGTCATCGACACCTACGGCATGGTCGCCGTGACCTCGCGCACCGACACTCTACTCAAGCAAGGCGCGTCCTGTGCCCAGGAGCTGGCGATGACGCGCTACTGGTGTCGCCGCGCCACTCGGCGCGTGCGCCGCAACCTGCGCGGCCTGGTCGTCAACGCCGACGAGCTCACGACCGAGGTGGCCGACCGCATCCTCACGGAAACCCCTTGGTTCGACCGCAAGCCGGACACGAACTAGCACAGCGCCGCGCCGTGCGCCTGTCGTCCGCGCCCTCTCCTCGCCTTGCACTCCCGCTGCGGGAGTGCTTCGCGCTTTGCACTCCACACGGGAGTTTCGTCCC
>JBFJHN010000349.1:0-4404 GCA_041613275.1 Candidatus Krumholzibacteriia bacterium
CCAGCGCACGATGGAGAGCTCGCTCGTTCTGGCGCGTAGCGTTCTGGCCGATCGTCACGGCATGGCCAACGAGGCGGCGCGCGTGGCGCTCGAGAGCCTGCGCGCCGCCGAGCGTGTCGACGCCGCGGCGCTCGACGATCTGCTGCTGGCGCGCTACGTCGCCTTCTTCTGCGCCGGCGACCCCGGTGAGGAAAGCGTGCGCGCGCTGCGCGGCGGCTGGAACGAGGAACAGGCCACGGCGCTCATGCGCGACGTGCTGCCCGGCCGGCGCAACGACAGCTCGCTCGCGCAGCTCCTGACCGCACCCGACTCGGCCGAGGTGGTCGTAGGTGTGGCGGGACCGCACGTGCTGAACGAAGAACCGCACTATGCCATGGTTGCCGTTCCGGTCCCGTACGACGAGGCGCAGGCCATTGCCGAAGTGTTCGAGAACTACCAGCGTTCGCTGCAGATGCGTTTCTTCGAAGACCTGCACACGCGCAACGCGGTTTACGCGCTGGCAACGTTTGCGCTCGTTTTCCTGGTCGTGGCAGTCCTCGTCGGCGTCAAGCTGGCACGCACCCTGACGCGTCCCATCGAGGAGCTCGAGCGCGGCTTCGAGAACGTCGCCACGGGAGCGCTGGGCTACCAGGTCGACTTGCGCCCGTCGGGCGAGCTGGGCCGGCTGACCGACGGCTTCAACCGCATGAGCCGCGATCTCTACAAGAGCCATCAGCAGCTGGTGCGCGCCACGCGCCCGGCCGCCTGGCAGGACGTGGCGCGACGTCTGGCGCACGAGATCAAGAACCCGCTGACCCCGATCACGCTGTCGATCCACCGCGTGCGCAAACGCATCGCCCAGGACGACACCGTGGTTCAGGAATGCCTCGACACCATTCTCGAAGAGGCCTCGCACCTCGAGCGCCTGGCCAATGAGTTCTCGAGCTTCGCGCGCCTGCCCAAGCCGCAGCTTCGGCGCGTCGATCCGCGCGAAGTGCTGCAGCAGGTGCTCGAGCTGTACGCGTCCATCCCGAACGTCGCGCTGCGCGCACAGCTCGACGGGTTGCCGGAGGTGCTGGCCGATCGCGACCAGATCCGCCAGGTGTTCACCAATTTGGTGAAGAACGCCGTCGAGGCCATGCCGCGCGGCGGCGACCTCGAGGTCTCATGGACACAGGAGAACGGCTACGTGTCGCTCACGTTCGAAGATCGCGGCGGGGGTTTCCCGGACGGCGCGGGCGACGCCGTGTTCGACCCCACCTTCACCACCAAGCACACCGGAAGCGGCCTCGGCCTGTCGATCGTGCGCCGCATCCTCGAAGACCACGGCGGCGACATCGAAGCCGGCAATCGCAACGACGGCGGCGCTTGGGTGCGCATCCGTCTGCGCACGGCCGCCTGACGCGCTCCCGCAGCGGGAGTGTCCGGTGCGCGATTGCGCCGCGGTGCGTGGCATCACGCGGGAAGCAGCTCGAGGTCATCACGAGTCGTCGGGGCGCGGAGGGACGTACTCGAACGCAACCGTGCTCTCGGTCGTGTCTCCGGTCGCGGTGTCGACCAGCTCGATGGTGAGCGCATAGGGGCCCGGCTCGAGAGCGCTCATGTCGATGGACAGCTGCTGGCGTTCGACCGCCTCGGTCGGCAGGAAAGTGAACGTCGCCTGCACGACCGGGCGCTCCCCCGGGTTCATGCGGCGGCGGAAACCGGCGCGGAACTGATCCCAGAAGCTCCAGGTCGCAGGCGGCAGCGGGCGCACCTCGTACGTCACCGCGAGCCCGGTGCGTTCGCGCAGCGCGCGCTCGGGCGGATACACCTCGAAGTACAGATCGAGCGGATTGCGCGCCACGCGCGGGTGCACGCGCGGGACGACGCGCACGCCGCCCATATCGAACAAGCCGCCGACCGCGTCGCGCAGCTCGTGCGCGAGCACGATGTCGCTCATGGCGAGCGTCTCGGGATCGAACCTTCGCAGTTGCACGGTGTCGCGCTCGAAAGCCACCCATGCCACGCGATCGTGATCGATGCTGCCGTCGGGTCCGGGCGGCGGGATCACGCCTTCGTGCCGAATCGCCATGGCCTGCATGCCCAAGACGTATGCGCCCGGGGCGAGCTCCACGCGCATGCGGCCGATCTGACTGCCGTCGCCGAGGAGGAACATGGCGTCGCTCGTCGCCACGCTGGCGCGTTGCGCGGCGATGTCGCGCGGCCCGCGCCACGCGGCGACGTCGGTCTGTATCGACTCGAGAAACGGCGTGGGCGTCACGACGAAGGCGATTTCCACGGCCGTGCGACCGCGCGCGCCGCGGAACTGCCGTACGGTGTAGCGCCAGGAGCTCTCACGCGTCTTGAACTCCAACCGCGTCACTTCGGGGACGGTTTCCAGCGCCGAGGGCCGGGCAAAGTCCGCGTCGGTCCCGGGGCGCAGGCGGAGATAGTCGCCATTGTGATACTCGTCGAAGAAGAAGAACTCCGTCGGCTCGTCGGGATCCGGGCTCGGGTAGCGCCACTCCCAGCCGCGTCCCTCGAACGTGCGCTTGAGCTCGCTCGGCGGTCCGTAGCGCATGTAGATCTCACCGCGATCGGTGGTGCGCCCCGCCCGCCCCAGGAGCGCCACCTCGAAGTAGGTATCGGCTTCGACGGCGCGCGTGATGTGCTCGATCAGGCGCTCGTTGGCCAGCGTCGTGGGCGTGGGGTCGCGCGCCCACCAGAACTCGGTGCAGGTCGAGTCGCGTCCGGAGTCGTCGAGGATCGTGTAGGTCGACGCGCTGTCCGGGTGCATCAACGGCTTGAGCCCCACCCACGATTCCCGCTCTTCCCAGGGCATACAGCCCAGCAGCTGGTCGAGCATGTGCTGCGCGGCGTCGAACTGTCCGGTGCGGAAGTGCAGCGCCACGAGCAGCAAGCCGAAGCGCGCCGGGCATTCGCGTCCGTAGGCGTACGGCGCAGCCAGCGCGCGTGCCGCGGCGTACTGCCCGCGGTGCATGTACAGGAAGGCCAGCCGGTAGCGCGTGTCCCGGTCGTGCTCGTCCAAGCGCAGCGCACGCTCGTAGCACGCGATGGCGCTATCGCGCAGCGCCTCGCCGTCCAGGCGGTCGAAGTAGCGCTCTTGAATGTTGAGCCCGAGCGTGGCCCACGCGCGCGACAGCGTGGAGTCCAGCAGCACCGCCTCGCTGAGCTGCTTCGTGCTGGCGCGCACGTAGCGCTGTCGCCGCAGCAGGATGCCGAGCTCGGCGCGGTACAGGCCGTTCTCGGGACGTTCGCGCACGGCTTCTTCGAGAAGCGCGCGCGCGCGGTTGCGTCCGCGGATGCTGCCGTCGGCGGCCCGCAGGCGCGCGATGTGGAAGAGCACGCGCGGATCGTCGTGCATCTCGAAACGTGCGCGCTGCATGTACTCGAGCGCCTCGGTGGTGTCGCCGAGCGCCAGCCGTTCGAATCCATACTGGAGATAGAGCTCGCCCTTGGTGATCCCCGAGCGACACGCCGCGAGCCCGACCCCCCCGATCACGAGCAACGCAAGCCCGAGTGCTGTGCGGCGGCGCCGCGCCGGGTCTGGCAGGTGCGGGACGAGCCACGAATGCGTGCGCGCCGGGAGCATGCCTCGAATCTAGGGACGGCGAAGGGCAGCTGCAACAGCGCCTCGGGCACGCCGACGCCGGAGGCCGCCGCAACGCTTGGGTTTCGTGGCGCATTCGTTACAATGGCCCCTCCCGGAGGGACCATGCCGCGCATCCTGATCGTCGACGACGAAGCGAACATCCGCAAGCTCCTGGCCGGCGTGCTGGGAGACGAAGGCTACGACACCGAAGACGCCGGCAGCGGTGAGGACGGCCTCGCGCGCCTGCAAGCCGACCCGCGCGACCTCGATGCGGTGCTGCTGGATCTGGCGCTGCCCGGCATGGACGGCATCGCCACGCTCGAGGCCATCCAAAAGCTGCCCGCGCCGCCCGTGGTGATCATGATGAGCGGCCACGGCAGCATCGAAGCCGCCGTGCAGGCGACCAAGCACGGCGCGTTCGACTTCATCGAAAAGCCGCTTTCGCCGCCGAAGCTGCTCATCGCGCTCGAGAACGCGCTGCGCGTGCGCAACCTGGAGAGCGAGAAGGCCGAGCTCCTGGATCGCCTGGGGCAACGGCATCGCATGCTGGGTGAGTCGGAGCCCATGCGCGCTCTGCAGGACGACATCCAGAAGGCCGGCGCCAGCCAGGCACGCATTCTCATCCTGGGCGAGAACGGTACCGGCAAGGAGCTGGCCGCGCGCGCCATCCACGCCATCAGCCCGCGCGCGTCGAAGCCGTTCGTGCGGCTGAACTGCGCCGCCATCCCGCGCGATCTCATCGAGTCCGAGCTGTTCGGGCACGAGAAGGGTGCCTTCACCGGCGCGACGGCGCAGAAGCGCGGCAAGTTCGAGCTCGCCCGCGGTGGCAC
>JBFJHN010000350.1:0-4401 GCA_041613275.1 Candidatus Krumholzibacteriia bacterium
CGTGATCGTCGCGGTGCCGATGCCGCTTGCCGTGATGATCCGTTTGTGTCGTTTGCTCGGCCGTGGCCGCATAGGCCACACAGAGGATCGCGCCCACACTTACGAACAGGCTGATCGCGCGCTTCGAGTTCATGGACCGCTCCGTTTCGCCACTCCCGCACGCCACTCCCGCAGCGTCACTCCGGTCACTCCCGCAGCGGGAGTGCCCGATGAGAGTCGCGTCGAGTCGTGGAAGTCTAGCAGGCACGCGCAAGTTCGCCACGGGGACCAGCCACGAGGCCCTCACGATGCCCCCCCGGAGCTCGACGCGCTGGCACCAGATCGGGCGCCGGGCGGGAAGATGCTGGGTGGCGGTTGAAGGCCCTGCGATCGCGCTTTCGCTAGGCCTGCGGATGCGTCGTCGACCGCGACGAAGGTCCCGCTGCATTGTACCGAGACAATTCCGAGACATCAGTCGTACAACTCTTTTACACCGCGTGCAGGGCTGCGGGACGCATACTTCCGTTCGGCGGGGCGAAGCACGCGAAGCACCGCTCCGACCCAGAATCACCCCTCCGTGATTGCAAGCGGTAACTGGAGGTCCGATACATGCGTTCGAAGATTCTCTTGGCTTTTGCTGCGCTGACGCTCGTCGCCTCGACGGCGTTCGCCGGTGGGCAGTGCACGCAAGACACGCAAACGTGTCTCAACTACATGGCCGCCAAGGCGGACAACGAAGCCTACATCGGCGTCGACGCCGAGCCCGTCGAGGGTAAGGGCTACAAGCTGACGAAGGTGCACGCGGGTACGCCGGCGGCCGATGCGGGTCTGCAGGCGGGCGACATCATCGTCGCGCTCGGTGGCTTCACGCTGGCCGAGGAAAGCGATGAGCTGAAGACGTTCTGGAAGAACGAAATGAAGCCCGGCAAGAAGGTTTCGTACACGTTCATCCGCAACGGCAAAGAGAAAACGACCGAGATCAAGCTCGCGAAGATGCCCGAAGATGCATTCGCGAAGAAGGTCGGCATGCACATGATCCAGCATGCTGAGATGCAGACTGCGAAGGGCTCGGATCACTGATTCGGGTTCGAACAGGATTGCTCGCTACCCCTGAAGGGCCGGCCACAGCGCTGGCCCTTCGCTTTGCCCGGAATCTGCTACTCTACGCGTGGATCATCAAACTGCGGGGGGCCGACCATGCCACGACACGCGACAGAGAGAAGCAGCGTCCGCATCGCTTCCGCCTTCGGCCTCGTGGCCGCCTTGTCAGGCGTGCTGTCTCTTGCGTCCGGCTGTGGAACCACCGCCGATGACGCGCCGCCCGCCTTCGTCCCCATGGAGTGCCCGGCGCCCGCCGCCAGTGCCGAGCCCAACCTGCACACAAGCGGCAATCGACTGTACCTGTCCTGGCTCGTGCACGGTGAAACCGGTCACACGTTCCAGTACGCCGTGCGTGAGAACGATGCGTGGAGCGAAGCCCGCACCATTGCCGCGGGCGACAGCTTCTTCGCCAACTGGGCCGATGTCCCGTCGCTGGTTCAATTGGGCGACGGCTCGTTGGTTGCACACTGGCTGTGGAGGAGCGGCAGCGACACGTACGCCTACGACGTGATGCTGGCGCATTCGAAGAACGGCATCGACTGGCAGCCCGCCTACCGACCGCATCGCGACGGCACGCAGACCGAGCACGGCTTCGCGAGCCTCATCCCCGTCGGCGGACCGCATGCGGTGGCCGTGTGGTTGGACGGTCGCGATTACGCAGAGAAGGAGCACGGAGACGCCGAGATGCAGCTCATGTCCACCGTGCTCGGGCCGGACGGCGCCCAGCCGGAAAGCCCCATCGACATGCGCGTGTGCGACTGCTGTCCGACGAGCGCCGTGCGCACGAGCGCCGGCCTGCTGGTCGCGTACCGCGATCGCTCGGACAAGGAAGTTCGGGACATCTCGCTTGCGCGTCTCGAAGAAGGCACCTGGAGCGAGCCCTACCCACTGTCCAACGATGGTTGGGAGATCGCCGGGTGTCCGGTGAACGGTCCGGCACTGGACGCAAGCGCTTCGCACGTGGTGGCGGCGTGGTACACGATCGCCAACGAGGAGCCGTCCGTGCGCGTGTCGTTCTCGGGCGACGGCGGACGTACGTTTTCGCCCTTCGTGCGCGTCGACGACGGCGAGCCGTTGGGGCGCGTGGACGTCGTTCTTCTGCCCGCGGGGCAAGCGCTCGTCGTCTGGCTGGAGTCTCCGGCCGAGGGGGAAGCCTCCATTCGCGCGCGGCGCGTGCATACCGATGGCAAACTCGACGACAGCTTCGTCGTCACCGGAACGAGCGCCGACCGCGCCAGCGGCTTCCCGCGCTTGACTCGCATCGGGAGCGACATCTACGTCGCGTGGACCCAGATCGACGTCTCCGGCGACGGGCATCGGGTCCACATGGCCCACATGGAGCTGCCCCGGAGTTGGCGCGTGCTCCCCTGAGTCGAGCTCGCTCCCAACAAAGCCAGACCACACACCCCGGCATGACGCCGAAGGCGCGCCGGCATCACTGCGACCCGGAGCCGCGCAGACGCCGGAGTGCGCGCGGATGCCGGGGATCGAGCTGGAGCGTCCGCTGCCACGCCGCGCTCGCGCGCTGCATGTCGCCCAGCTCCATGTGCGCGAGACCGATGCGATACCAGTTCTCCGGATCCCGGGGCGCAAGCTCGAGCGCCGTTTGCAGGTCGGCCATCGCATCGTGCGGGCGCTGGACGCGCAAGCGCACGAAGCCCCGATCCGACCAGGCCTCGGCACGTTCCGGGGCGCGTTGCACGAGGACCGTCAGCAACGACTCGGCCACCGCGAAACGCTCCTCGACCCGCGCGCACCCGGCCACGTTGTAGAGCACGAAGTACTCGTCCAGGCCCAGCTCGAGCGTGCGTTGGAACGCCGCACAGGCGGCCGCTTGGTTCCCCAGACGGATTTCCTCGTTGCCGAGGTTGTTGAAGTAGCGCGGGTTGTTGGCGTTCGCCTCGGTGGCGCGCTGCCAGGCGTCGCGCGCCGCCGCTGGATCGTGATCGCGGTAGTAGATGCCGAGCGTCTCGTTGGCGTAACCGCGCGCATAGTTCGTGATCAAGGCGTGCGGCTGCTGCAGCACTTCGAGTCGCCGCGCCGAACGCTCGGCGGAGACGCCCACTGCGAGCCATGCAAGCGTCGTCACGAGCGCGAGCCCGACGGCGCGACCTGCGATTCCCGTCCTCGCAGGCTCGCGCAGGTGCCGCGCGGCGCGCACGCACAGAAGCACTGCGGGCAACAGAAGCGGTGTGAACAAGTCCCAGTCGCGGGCGCCGCCGATGCGCGGCTCGATTCCCAGCGCGATCACCAGAGGTCCGACCAGCAACGCAAGGACCACGCGCCAAACGGGTGGCAGGCCGCCGGGTCGCCATGCGCGCCGCAGCGGCGCTGCGTGTGCCAGGCCCGCGAACAGCACCACGAACGCAGGCGCCAGCAGCAAGAGCAGCTGGTTGGCGACGTCGACCGCATGCCGCGCCGAAAACAGCCAGGTCCACGAGTGCCCACCGAGCCCGGTGTGCCCGGCGATGGCTTCCAACAGACGGCCCGGGTGCACTCCAACGGCGCGCACCAACCCTGCCGCCACGATCAGCGCTCCGAACATGGCGAGCGCGCCGCGCACGACCCCGCGCGTGCGAGGCGACACAGCACCCTCCGAGGACGACGCCTGTTGCGAGCGCTCGTGCGCAACGACGAGCAGAACGGGGAGCCAGGAAACCGCCGACACGTGTGTGGCCGCGGCAACCGAGCCGAGAAGTGTGGACACCCAGAAAGCGCACCGGCCGCGCGCGCTCTGCACGGACGCCCAGGCGTAGAACACCTGCACGACCACCAAGAGCGGATAGCTCTCGAGGTAGCCGCAGTAGAAGAGCAGCACCGGGTTGAGGATGAGCAACGCCCAGCCCGTGCCGCGCGCCCATGCTTCGTCGAACACCGCACGACATAGGCGCGCCGTGCCGTAGACGTACACCGGACCCAACAGGATCGGCAGAACCGCCGCGCCGCGCGCCGCGTCGCTCGTCGCCGCGATTCCAGCGACGGCTCGTGATGCCGCAATGGCCAGCGGCTCGAAGTAGTAGAAGAACGTGCCGGCACGCAGGCCGTTCGACCAGGCGATGCCGTCCCCGAGGAAAGGAAAGTCGATGGCGTTCAAGGCGCCGAATGCCAGAACCACAACCGCGACGGCCCACGGCGCCCAGATCGACGCGACGACGCGCACGCCGATGGCGGCGATCCCATTGCCGAGCGCGCCCGCAATCGCCGGGACGGCGAGTGCGGCGCAGAAGCCTGCCGCCGCGAACCACCGCGCAGGAGACAGAAACGCCAGATGGTGAACACCCCAGAGCCGAGCGTCGGGAGACCATCCGGCGCCGAGAAACA
>JBFJHN010000351.1:0-4393 GCA_041613275.1 Candidatus Krumholzibacteriia bacterium
ATCGAGAACGCCAAGGACCTCCTCCCGATCCTCACCAAGGTCGCCGAGGCCGGCAAGGCGCTGCTCATCGTCGCCGAGGACCTCGGCAGCGAGGCCCTCGCCACCCTCGTCGTCAACAAGCTCCGCGGCGTCCTCAAGGTTTGCGCCGTCAAGGCCCCGGGCTTCGGCGACCGCCGCAAGGCGATGCTCGAGGACATCGCCATTCTCACCGGCGGCAAGTACGTCTCCGAGGATCTGGGCCTGAAGCTCGAGAGCGTGCAGCTCAACGATCTCGGAACCGCCAAGCGCATCACCATCGACAAGGAAGAGACGACGATCGTCGAGGGCGCAGGCTCCAAGGACGCCATCCAGTCGCGCATCGCGCAGATCAAGAAGCAGATCGAGGACACGACGTCCGATTACGATCGCGAGAAGCTGCAGGAGCGCCTGGCGAAGCTCGCTGCCGGTGTTGCCGTGATCAAGGTCGGCGCCGCGACCGAGACCGAGCTCAAGGAAAAGAAGGCACGCGTCGAGGACGCGCTGCACGCCACGCGTGCGGCGGTGGAGGAAGGCGTCGTGGCCGGCGGCGGCGTCGCACTGCTGCGCTGCATCCACGTGCTCGACGACATCGGTGGCCTCGAAGGCGACGAGAAGTTCGGCGTCGACATCGTGCGCCGCGCCATCGAGGAGCCGGTGCGCCAGATCGCCTCGAACGCCGGTGCCGAGGGCACCGTCGTCTGCGAGCACGTGAAGGCGGGGAAGGGCAACTTCGGTTACGACGCGGCCATCAACGAATACCGTGACCTCGTCGAGGCCGGCGTCATCGACCCGAAGAAGGTGACGCGCACGGCGCTGCAGAACGCCGGCAGCGTCGCCGGTCTGCTGCTGACCACCGAAGCCTTGATCGCCGAGATTCCGGAGAAGAAGGCGCCCGCCATGCCGGGTGGCGACATGGGCGGCATGGGCGGCATGGGTGGCATGGGCGGAATGGGTGGCATGGGCGGCATGGACTTCTAGAGCCGTCGGTCGCGATTCGAGCCGTCGGTATGATCCGAGTCGAAACGGGGGCCTCGTGCCCCCGTTTTCTCGTACACTGCTGCGGTGGATCCGCAAGCTTCGCCTGGTTCGCCGCGTGTTCTCGTCATCGTGCTCACGTGGAACGGCCGCGACGATACGCTGGCCTGCATCCAGTCCGTTCTCGATCTCACCTACACGCGCTTCGACGTGCTCGTCGTCGACAACGCTTCGACCGACGGCACGGAAGAGGCGTTGCGCGAGCGCTTCGGCGGGCGCGTTGCCGTGCACCGCAACGAAGCCAATCTTCTCTTCGCCGGCGGCATGAACGTCGGCCTCGAGCGCGCGGTGCGCGAGGGCTACGACCATGCCTTGATCCTGAACAACGACGTCGTGCTCGATCCCGCCATGCTGACGGCGCTGGTCGACGCGGCCGACGCCGACGCAGGCGTGGCGGCCGTGGGACCCAAGATCTACTACGCCGACTCTCCCGAACGCCTGTGGTTCGCGGGCGGGGAGCTGTCGCTGTGGCGCGGTTGGTCGCGTCACCGCGGTCTGCGCCAGACGGATCGCGGTCAGTACGATGCGCCCGCCGACGTCGACTACCTCACCGGCTGCGCCATGCTGATGCGCTGCCGCGCGCTCGCCGAGATCGGCTTGCTCGACACCGGCTACCGCATGTATGCCGAAGACGCCGACTGGTGCTTCCGAGCACGGGGGCGGGGCTATCGCATGCGCTACGTGCCGGCTGCACGCATGTGGCACCGCGTCTCCGCCAGCGCCGGCGCGCGCTCGGGCTACAAGATGCGCCGCCGCTTCGCGAGCCAGCTGCGGTTCTGGACCCGTCACGCGCGCTGGTACCACGCGTTCACGATCCCGTTCTTCACGCTCCTGGAAGCCGTCCGCGTTGTCGGCCTGCTCGCGCTTCGCCGCGTCTAGTGCGTGTCCGCGCGCTCCGCACGTCCCGACACCCGTAGGTCTCCGGGCATGTGGATTGCTTTTTCGCTCCCTCGAAAGACCCGCGCACCCAGGGATCGGCGCTTCGAAGCGGCGTCGAGCGCTCCAGCAAGCCTGGCGGCTTCTGGAATCGGGACGTGACGTTCCGCGCGGGCAAAAAGCACCCAACCCGCGCGTCCACGCGCCAGTGCACGAGAGGCCACGATGCAGCCCAGCCCCGCGGAAACCCACGCTTCGAGGGGTCACATGTCCGTGCTGGTCGTCAGCGCCGACCGCGAGCTGCTGCGCAGCGTGCACGACGTGCTCACGCCGCACGGGATCGGCGTGTGCGAGGCGTCGAGCGCCGAGCAGGCCCACGAGATCTTCCAAACGCAGCGTCCGCTGCTGCTGCTCGTGGATGCAAAGCTCGCGCAGGGCGGTGGATTCCGCGTGTGCGAGCGCGTGCGACAGGACCCGCGCGGCGCTCACGTCCCCGTGCTCGTGGTCGTCGACGCGCGCGACGAGAACGGGATCCGGCGCGCTTCGGACGCCGGCGCCACGGACTTCATCACGCGTCCGTTGAACCACGTTCTCCTGCAGCACCGCCTTCTCGGGCAGCTGGACCAGGCCAAGACGCTTGCCGCCCTGCGCAAGGACCGCACGCAGCTGGAGGAAGCCCAGCGCATCGCCAAGCTCGGCTTCTGGGAAGCACGCTTCGGAGCGCTCGGCATCCAGGCTTCCAGCGAGTTCTGTCGCACCTACTCGTTGCCCGGGGGCGAGTCCATCTCGCCGCGGCGCCTGCTGCGCTGCGTGCACCCCGACGATCGCCGGCGCGTGCTCGAGGTCATGCGCGGAGCGCTCCGCGATCACCAGCCGTTCGCTCTCGAACATCGCGTGGTGGCGCCGAACCGGATGTCGCGCACGGTGCACATCCAGGGCGAGATCAGCCTCGACGACTTCGGCCGGCCGATCGGCTTCTTCGGCACCGCGCGCGACATCACCGCGCAGAAGCTCTCCGAGGGGCAGATCCGCTACCTGGCCTATCACGACGCGCTCACGGGGCTCGGCAACCGTCTGTGGTTCACCGATCGCTTCCGCGACGCGCTCGAGCAGGCGCGCCGGCACGAGCGTCGCGTGGGATTGCTGTTCATCGACCTGGACCGCTTCAAGCAGATCAACGACATCTACGGCCAGTCGGGCGGCGATCGAATTCTCGGGGCCGTGGCCAAGCGCATGGTGCAGCTCGTACGCAACACCGACCGTGTGGCGCGCCACGCGCCCGACTGGAAGGGCGCCGTGGTGTCGCGCCTCGGCGGCGACGAGTTCACCGTGCTGCTGACCGATCTGTCCAAGCCTTCGGATGCGGCCTTCGTGGCACGTCGCATCCTCGACGCCATCGCGAGGCCCATCGCCCTGCAGGAACAGGCCACGTTCATGACCGCGAGCATCGGCATCACGGTGTTTCCCGAGGATGGCATCGAGGTCGAGGCGATTCTCCAGAACGCGGCCGCCGCGATGTACGTCGCCAAACAGAACGGCGGCAACGGCTACCAGTTCTACACGCACTCCTTGAACGCCGTGGCCCAACGCCGCGTCGCGTTGGAGAGCAAGCTGCGCCAGGCTACGAGTGCGAACGAGTTCCAGCTCGCCTACCAACCGAAGATCCACATCGCCACCGGGCGCTTGATCGGCGCGGAGGCGCTGCTGCGCTGGCAGAACCCGGAGCTGGGCAGCGTGTCGCCGAAGGACTTCATCCCGATTCTCGAGGACACCGGGTTGATCGTCCGCGTTGGCGAGTGGGTGTTGCGCACCGCATGCGAGCAGAGCATGGCGTGGCGGGCGCAGGGGCTGGATCCCGGACCGGTGAGCGTCAACCTCTCGGCGCGTCAGTTCGAGGACGACGGTTTGATCGGCATGGTGTCGCGCGCGCTTGAAACCACCGGACTGAGCGGCGATCAGCTCGAGCTGGAGATCACCGAGACCACGCTCATGCAGAACCAGGAGATGGCAATCTCTGTGCTGCGCACGTTCAAGAACATGGGGATCCGCATCTCCCTCGACGACTTCGGCACCGGCTACTCGTCGCTCAGCTACCTGAAGCGCTTCCCGGTGGACGTGCTCAAGATCGACGGCTCGTTCGTGCGCGATCTCCCCGGGGACGCCGACGATGCGGCCATCATCACGGCCATCATCTCCATCGCCAAGGCCATGAGCCTCACCGTCATCGCCGAAGGCGTCGAGACCGAGGCGCAGCAGGATTTCCTGCGCGCGCAGGGCTGCGACGAGGTGCAGGGCTTCCTGTGGAGCCCGCCGCAGACGCCGGAGTCGTTCACCATGTGGTTGCAGCGTCGGCAGACGACGCCGAAGACGCCGTCGAAGCCGTCGTCTCCCGCAATCAACGATCCCTCCCGGCCGCGGTGAGCGGCCAGGCCACCACCGACAAGGCCTCCGCATAGTGCGCGAG
>JBFJHN010000352.1:0-4389 GCA_041613275.1 Candidatus Krumholzibacteriia bacterium
CGTCAAGAGATCGGTGCGCGTCGTCTGCAGGCGCTCCGAGAGGCGGCCGCGGAGCTGCTCCAGCGCGGCGCGACGCGCGGCACGCGACTGCGCGTCGATCAGATCGGCTACGGCTTCGGCTTGGCAAAGATCGAGCTTGCCGTTCAGGAAGGCGCGGCGCGTGAACTCGCCCGGCTCGGCCAGGCGCGCGCCGGCGCGCAGCGCCGCCTCGACGAGCTCGTCGACGACCTGCGGACTTCCATGACACGAGAACTCGACGGTGTCTTCACCGGTGTAGCCGTGCGGAGCGCGCAGGACGAGGGCGAGGACCTCGTCGATCCGCTCGTCGGACGCGTCGTGCGCCCAACCGTGATAGGCGCGGTGCGTTTCGGCCTGCTGCAGGTCGGCGCCGCGAAACAACCGTGCGCCGATCGCAAGCGCCGCCGGCCCCGACAACCGCACCACGGCCAGCCCGGCGGCACCCGACGCCGTTGCCAGAGCCACAATCGTGTCATCGGATTGCATGCGCATGTGGAATCGTTCCCGAGTGGAGCCCGCGTCGAACCCCGACCCGTGTGCCGGAACCGGCGCGGCAGTTCCGGCGCGCGCGGCTCCGAGCCGACGTTCACATCGAACGGTCTTGCACGGCGCCCGGCGTGCGTGACTCGCGCGGTTGGCGCGATTCGCGCGGACGTGCTTCGGGCGCGATCACCACGTTGCGGTGCAGGCCGTGGCCCACCGTGTACGAGCGCACCCCACGAATCTTGGCGACGGCAAGATGTACGACGCGTCGATCGGGTGCGTGCAACGGCTCGAGGCTGATCTCGCGCCCGGTCGTTCGCACCTTCTCGGCAAGCGCGTTGGCCTTCTCCACCAGGTGCGACTCGCGACGCTTGCGGTACTCCCCCACGTCGACGACGATGTGTCCTTCCTGCCCGAACTCGCGCGACGCTAATCGACCAATGACGTGCTGCAGAGCCGCCAGGGTTTGCCCGCGGCGACCGATGAGCAAACCGTCCAGTCCGTCGGTGCGGATGTGGATCTGTGTGACGTCGCCGTGCGTTTCGGTTTCCACCTGCGCTTCGATCCCCATGCTCTGCATGAGGTCCAGGACCAGGTCGCGCATGTCCTCGTGGGTACGCACCAGACGCTCGACCCGCACGCGCGCCGTGCGCCCTTTGAAAAGACCCAGGAATCCGGCGCCTCCGGACTCGAGAACCTCGAAGCGAACGTCAGCGCGCTTTGCCCCGAGTGTGGCGAGAGCCTTTGCGAGCGCCTCGTCCACGCTGGCGCCCGTTGCCTCGACCCTGTGGTCCATCGTCGCCTCCCTTGGGTTGCTCGATCTCCGGCAGCGTGACCGCACCGGATGCTGTTGCAGGCGCGTACTTGCGATTGATCATCAGCTGTTGCCAAACGCTGAGCACCGTGTTCACGAGCCAGTACAGGACCAGACCCGACGGCATGCGATAGAAGATGAAGATGAACACGATGGGCATGGCCCATTTCATGATGGCTTGCTGCTGCGCGGCCGGCCCTGAGGCTGGCATCGTGCTTCCCATCTTCGACTGCCAGATCATCGCCGCGCCCATCAGAAGCGGCAGCAGGCTGAAGCTGGAACCCAGCGCGGGCAGCGAAAACGGCATCTCGAAGAGAACGTCGGGCGCAGCGAGGTTGTCGATCCACAAGAAGAAGGGCGCGTTGCGCAGCTCGATGCTGCTGCGCAGCACGCTGTAGAGCGCGAAGAACATGGGCATCTGCACCACCATGGGCATGCAGCCGCCCAGCGGATTGACGCCGCGCTCCTTGTAGATGCGCATGAGCTGGCGGTTCATCTCCTGCGGGTCGTCGGCGTAGCGCTTCTTCAGCTCGGCCATGACCGGCTGCAGGTTCTGCATCTCGCGCATCGAGCGGAACGACTTCTCCGACAGCGGCCAGAAGACCAGCTTGGTGAGCACCGAGATGATGAGGATGATGACGCCATAGTTGGCGATGAAGCCGTGCAAGAAGTTCATGAACCACAGCACGAGCTTCGAGATGGGACGGATCCAGCTCCACCCCAGGTCGACGACGGACTCCAGGCCGACGTCTTGTGCCTGCAGGCGTTCGTAGGAGATCGGACCGGCGTACACGCGGAAGGCTTCGACCGCTTCGCCGCGCCACGGCAGCGGCTGCGCGAACTCGAGCCCCATCCAGTGCGTGGTGCCTTCGGTGAGCAGCCGCCCGGTACCGTTCGTGGGCTCTGCGGGAATGAGCGCCACGGTGAAGTACTTGCTCTTCATCGCCATCCAGTGCACTTCACCGGTGATCGGGTGTTCTTTGAGGCCACCCCCACCGCGTCCGAGAAAGCCGCCGCCCGCGCCGTGCTTCTCCACCGACTCGTTCACGCGTGCGAGTACCTGGAACGAGGCGTGGTCATCGCCCTCGTTGGTCTCGGTCGACTCGAGACCGCGCGTCCAGCGCAGCGTGTAGGCGTCGACCTGCGCGAGCGCGCCGCCGCGCTGCAGCTCGAGCTCGACGCGAATGACATACGTCGTCGGATCGAACACGAAGTGCTTGGTGATGGCGCCGCCGTCCGTGGATGCGCAGCGCATCGACAGGCGTTTCTCGCCGGAGCCTTCCGCAAGCTCGAGGACGCCCGAACCCGAGGCCAGCCCCTGCGGCTCGAAAAGGGCGCGCGACAGGTCGAACGGCCCCTGCAGCGTCTGCACGCTCAGGCCCAGGGCGGCGTGCTCGGCCGAGCCGACGCGCTGCGGCACGAGATTCACCGGGCCGCCCTTGTCGTGTTCGTACTCGGGGAGAATCAGCGAAGTCACCACGCCGCCGCGCGACGAGATGCGCGCTTCGTACAACGGTGTGCGCACGGTGAACTCGGGCGAGGCGTCGCCGGCGACCGGGAAGGGAAATCCGGGTATGGCGCTCGGCGTCGCGTCCGCGGTGGGCGACGGTTGCGCGGGGGTGCCGCTCGGAACGGGAGACCCCGTGTCCAACGAGCCGGGTGTGTCGGTCGGTGTCGCGCCCGGATCCGAGGAGGTCGCCGGAGACTCCGCCATTGCGGCAAGGCTGTCGGCAGCCGCGCGCTCACGTTCGCCGCGAGAGACGCGTTCCATCACGATCAGGTTGAAACCCAGGATGACCGCGATGAGCAGAAACGCAAGTTGCGTTCGCCGGTCCATTCACACTCCGTTTGCTCCCCTTCCCCGATCACCGCATGGATCGCACGCGGTTCTCAAGGAACGGGGTCGTATCCTCCGGAACACCACGGCCCACAGCGAAAGAGTCGGCGCAGACTCATGTGCGTCCCCCGCAGGAACCCATGACGACGATAGGCTTCGAGCGCGAAGCTCGAGCAGCTGGGCGAGTAGATGCAGCTGGGCGGGAGCCACGGGGAGATCAGCTTCTGATACACGCGGATCAGGGCTGTGGCGACGAATGTCATCGAGAGCCCTCTCTACCGCTGCGGACCGTGGTCGCGATCTTGCGTTCGGTCCCCGTTTTGCGGCGCGTGCTCGGAAAGCAGTGCTTCGAGCTGCTGCCTGACGGCGTCGCTTCCCAGCTCCAGGATCGCGGCTCGCGCGATCAGGACGAACCAACCGCACGGCAGCTCACGCGACTCGACCACGTGTCTGAACGCTTCGCGCATCAGACGCTTGGCGCGGTTCCGCTGCACGGCTCCGCCGACCTTGCGGCTCGCGACGAACGCAACTTGCTGGTCGGGTACGGCGCCGAAATAGAACACAACCAGAGCCGGTGCGGTGCGCTTGCGACCCTGGGTATAGACGAGATCGAACTGCCTGCGGTTCTTGAGCGTCGGCCACTTCATTGCGGAAGCCGCAGGCGTGGAGGCCTGCGGTGGCGCTAGGCGCTGAGGTTCTTCCGGCCACGCGCGCGGCGTCGCTTCAGGATGCGACGACCGGCCTTGGTCGACATGCGGTGCAGGAATCCGTGCTTGCGTTTGCGACGGAGCGTGCTGGGTTGAAACGTGCGCTTCATGGAACCCCATCTTCGTGTGTTTCCAGGAACTTTCGCTCAAAACGGCCCCCTAGGCTATGCGTCGCTCGGGGGTCTGTCAAGCACCCCACAGGTCCGGTGGAAAAAGCGGAAACGACAGTCGAATTGGACGTTTACGGGGCCGAACCCCAGCGTTTATGACACCCCTGGTAAAAATTTCTTACCCCATCTGCGTCTGGATCAGTAAATCCTTCAAATACAGTGTGTTGAGGCTGTCTTTGTTTCTCCGGGAATTCGCTTGCGGGCCCCTGGGGGTTTTGCTAGACTGCCTTGCGCCGCGAAAAACGACCCGTTTTTACAGGCGTAAGTTGTTCATTTAAAATGAAATAGCTTCTTTCCCGACGAGCGTGGGGTTGTCGAGAGGTCGCATCGTGGACTCCAGAGACACCACAGCCGTAGCAC
>JBFJHN010000353.1:0-4385 GCA_041613275.1 Candidatus Krumholzibacteriia bacterium
CCGTTCGCCGACCGTTTCCGGCGCGATTACGCTGCCAAGCGCAGCGCCCGCCGCCGGCGCGAGAACGAGGAGCTGCGGGAGAAGCTGGACGAAGTGCTCGACAAGATGAACCGCGTGGGCGAATCCGGGCTCACGCGGGAAGATTGGAATACGCTGCTCGACGCCAGTCGCAAGCGCCGCGAGGACTGAAATCCGGCCTCATCGCTCCGATCCCCCTCTCTGCGGCCTTTCCGGACCCTTTTCGCTTGATTTTTCCAGAGGGCGCCGCTAGCCTGGCATCGTTTTGCCGGGGCCGCGTAAGATCCTGAGCTGTTTGAGCTTATCGATGTACACGCGGAGCGCGGGAAGACGTGTCGTGACGCTCGGTTGGGGGTGTTTCGCATCGCTCCGCCACCGCGCGATCTGCTGCGTTACTCGCACCTCGGTCTGACGTTCGTC
Source organism: Candidatus Krumholzibacteriia bacterium (assembly GCA_041613275.1). GTDB lineage: Bacteria > Krumholzibacteriota > Krumholzibacteriia > JBFJHN01. The sequence goes on from JBFJHN010000353.1 coordinate 439, forward strand.
ATCATATTGCTTGCCTTCGCCCTGGGGGGAAACTGGCTCGACGAGCGCCTCGCGGCCGGTGGGCTCGTCACGCTGGCGGCAATTTTCGTCGGAGCCGCGATTGGCTTCTACGTTCTCTACCGCGAAATCCCGCGGAAGTAGGGCGAGGCTTCCTGTTCGACTCACCGTGATCGCCTTGGCGCTCGGCGCCCTCGCCGCGTACCCTGCGTACGCGCTCGGCGGACGGGAGAGTCTGCAAAGCCTTGCGCTCGGCGCGGGGCTCAGCTGGATGACGATCGTTGCGAGCTATCTGATCCTGACGGCTGCGTTCCGAACCGCCAAGCAGCTGCAGGTGATCATCGTGGTCGGCGGTTTCGTCGTGCGCGTCGTCATTCTCTTCGGCCTGCTGAAGGTGATCGCCTACGCGCTGGTCGTCGACTTGAGTCAGCTCGTTCTGTGGATGATGAGTTTCTATCTGGTGCTCGTCATGGTCGAGGCCTGGGAGCTTGCCCGGGAGAGCCGCACGAGCCGTTCGCCGGAGGCCTGAGTGTCCGCGCCCCACAACCCGGACGAGATCGACATCGTGCACCACCTGGTCGACGGGCCGCCGCAGGTGTTCGGCCTGGATCTCACCATGCTGGAGCGCTTCGGCGTCACCAAGCACGTCGTCATGATGTGGATCGCGGCTTTGCTGCTCATCGTGCTGCTGAACATCGCGGCGCGCCAGAAGGGCGACGTGCCGCGTGGTCTGCGCAACTTCTTCGAGCCCGTCATCCTGTTCATCCGGGACCAGGTGCTCATGCCCAACATGGGCAAGGCGGGGCTGCCGTATCTTCCGTTCCTGCTGACCGTGTTCTTCTTCATCTTGATGTGCAACGTGCTGGGGCTGGTCCCGGGCGGGGCGACCGCCACCGCGAACATCTCGGTGACGGCGACGCTTGCGCTCATCAGCGCCTTCGTCACGCACTTCGCGGGGATCCGCGAGAACGGTCTCGTGCACTACTTGAAGGCCATCGTGCCGCCGGTACCGTTCTGGCTGTGGCCGCTGATGCTGGCCGTCGAGCTCATCGGCTTCCTCGCCAAGCCCTTTGCTCTGGCCGTTCGTCTGTGGGCGAACATGACCGCTGGGCACATCGTCATCCTGGTGCTCCTGGGTTTCATCTTCCTGTTCAAGAACTGGGGCGTGGTCGGGATCTCCGTCGGCGGCGGGGTTGCGATCTCGCTTCTCGAGTTGTTCGTGGCTCTGGTGCAAGCGTACGTCTTCACCATTCTGACTGCGGTGTTCATGGGGATGGCGCTGCATCCAGAGCATTGAGAGTCTGGTACGAAGGAGGAAATCGAAATGGAAGGCTTGGGTGTGATGTCCGCGGGGCTGGGTGCCGGTCTGGCCGTCATCGGTGCCGGGATTGGAATTTCGCGAATCGCGGCGAGCTCGGTCGAGAGCATGGCGCGTCAGCCGGAAGCGACCGGTGACATTCGCGGCAGCATGATTCTGACGGCAGCGTTCGTCGAAGGTGTGGCGCTGTTCGCGTGCGCCATCTGCTTCATGATCCAGCAGGGCTGATCGCTGCGACGGAGCGGGAGACGCTCCCGTTCCCAGCCGGAGGTAGTGGAGATCCGATTCCTGGACACACGGCGCGTGGTGGCGTTGTGCCTCGTCAGTGCGCTCGCGATCTTCGGCGTCGTGCAGCACGGCTTCGCCGAAGACCCGCCCCATGCCGAGCAGACGGCGGGCCATGGGGAGACCGAAGCGGCGCACGACGAGGGCGGCGGGCTCATGGACGTCAATCCGGGTCTGATGATCTGGACGCTGGTGACGTTCGTGGCGCTGTTGGCCGTGCTGCGCTTCACCGCGTGGAAGCCGCTCATCGGCGCGCTCGACGCGCGCGAGCAGCGGATTCGCGAAGCGGTGGAGTTGGCCGAGCGGACGCGGCAAGAGAGCGAAGCGCTCATGCAGCGTCACGAAGAGCAGCTCGAGGCGGCGCGCGTCGAGGCGCACCAGATCATCGAAGAGGGCAAGGCCGACGCGCTGAAGCTCAAGAACGACATCCTCAAGCAGGCGCGCGAAGAAGCGGACGAGAACAAGGCGCGCGCCTTGCGCGAGGTGCAGCTGGCCGCGGACAGCGCCAAGAAAGAGCTGTGGGACGAGGCGACGCGCCTGTCGACGCAGCTGGCCGAGCGCATCCTGCGACGCAGCTTGAACGACGAAGACCACCGCCGACTGGTCGAGCAGGTGCTGGACGAGTTCCGCGCCGTGCGACCGTCGAGCGGCGACTGAAGCGGAGCTCCCGGCCGGAGCCCAGGAGGAGTGAACGCGTGCACGCCAATCCTGTGGCGCGAGCGTACAGCGAGGCGTTGCTCGAGATCGCGCGCGAGCGCGGCCGCGTGGACGACGTCGGCGCCGAGATCGCCGACATCGCGTCGTTGATGCGCGACCATGCGGACATCGCCGAGTTTCTGCAGACGCCGGCGCTCGAGCCCGCGGCGAAGAAGCGCGCGCTCGAGAACTCTCTGCGTGGTCAGGTGGACGATCTCGTGCTCGATTTCCTCTGCCTGCTGGTCGACAAGCGGCGCATTGCGTCGCTGGGCGCCATCGCGGACGTCTACCGAGCGCTGGCCGACGCCTTGGCCGGGCGCGTACGCGTGCACGCGCGTAGCGCGCGCCCGCTGCCGGACGACCTGCGCCAACGTCTGTCGGCGCTCCTGCGCGAACGCCTGTCGGCGGAGTGCGTGCTGGAGGCCGAGGAGGATCCCGAGCTGCTGGGCGGTCTGGTGCTCACGGTCGGAGACACGCTTTACGACGGTTCCGTGCGCGGCCAACTGCAGCGCATCGCCACGAGAATGATGAGGAGCAGCGGCTATGAAAATTAGCGCGGCGGAGATCACGTCCGTCATCCGCAAGCAGATCGAGGAGTACCGTTCCGAGCTCGACGTGGCCGAGGTGGGGCAGGTGCTCGAAGTGGGCGACGGGATCGCGCGAGTCTACGGCCTGAGCAACGCCATGGCGGGCGAGATGCTCGACTTCGAGGGCGGCATCCAGGGGATGGTGCTGAACCTCGAGGAGGACTCCATCGGGGCGGCGATCTTCGGAGACTACTTGAAGATCAAAGAGGGCATGCAGGTGCGCAGCACCGGACGCATCCTCGAGGTGCCGGTGGGAGACGCGCTCATCGGTCGCGTCGTCGATCCGCTCGGTACGCCGCTCGACGGTCTCGGACCCATCCGTGCCGAACGCACGCGTCCGGTCGAGTTGATCGCCCCGGGAATCGCCGATCGTCAGCCCGTCGAGTCACCGCTGCAGACGGGCATCAAGGCCATCGACGCCATGACGCCCATCGGACGCGGGCAGCGCGAGCTCATCATCGGCGATCGCAAGACCGGCAAGACCGCGATCGCCATCGACACGATCATCAACCAGAAGCAGGAGAACGTCGTCTGCGTCTACGTGGCGATCGGCCAGAAGGAATCCACCGTGGCCGCCGTCGTCGACACGCTCAAGCAGCACGGCGCCATGGACTACACCATCGTCGTCTCGGCGGGCGCTTCCGACCCGGCGCCGCTGCAGTTCATCGCGCCGTACTCCGGCTGCTCGATGGGCGAGTACTTCCGCGACAAGGGCGAAGACGCGCTGATCATCTATGACGACCTGACCAAGCAGGCGTGGGCGTATCGCCAGATTTCGCTGCTGCTGCGCCGTCCGCCGGGTCGTGAAGCCTATCCGGGCGACGTGTTCTATCTCCACTCCCGGTTGCTCGAGCGCGCCGCGAGGGTGTCCGAAGCCTGGGTCGAGCGGTTCACCGAAGGCAAGGTCAAGGGCCAGACCGGGTCGCTGACCGCGTTGCCGATCATCGAGACCCAGGCCGGCGACGTCTCCGCATATATCCCGACCAACGTCATCTCGATCACCGACGGCCAGATCTTCCTCGAGACCGACCTGTTCTATTCCGGCGTCCGTCCGGCGATCAACG
>JBFJHN010000354.1:0-4385 GCA_041613275.1 Candidatus Krumholzibacteriia bacterium
GCGCCATCGTGGAAACCGGCGCCTACGGCATCGCCGTGCTTTCAGGCGTCGTGTGCCAGAACGATCCGCAGGCGGCAGCGCGTCGCTACCGCGACGCTTTGGTTGCAACGCGGAGCGCGGCACCGCGTGCGACGAGGAGTGAACCATGAGCGTATCTGTGGGTTTGCCCGCACACACCGAGTTCGGAATCGTGGGCGGCGGGATCATTGGTTTGAGCGTGGCGTACGAGCTCACCCGTCGTGGTCGGCGCGTCGTCGTGTTGGACGACGGCTCGCGCGCGGGAGTCGCGACGCACGCGGCAGCGGGGATGATCGCTCCAGCGGCCGAGTCGGAAATGGAGCACTCGGAACTCGTCGAGCTGCGCCGCTTGAGTCATGCGCTGTATCCGGAGTTCGTGCAGCACGTCGAAGCCGATTCGGGCGTCGACTGCGCCTTTCGTACCGACGGCACGCTCGTCGTGGCGCTGGATCGCGATCACGCGGTCGAGATCGAACGCCTGCGCGAAATCGTCACCGACCAGGGCTTCGAAACGCACGCGCTCTCGGCGCGCGAGGTCCTGGAGATCGAGCCCAACGTGAGCGGCCGCGTCGTCCAGGGGCTGCGCTTGCCGCAGGACTTCCACGTCGACCAGCGCAGCTTGGTGCGGGCGCTGCGCGTGGCGCTCGCGCGTACGGGCGCGCTCCTGACCTCCGACGTCGTCGTCGAACGCGTCGAACGAAACGGCACGATCACCGGGTCGCGGCGCGACGCGCCGACGCCCGAGCGCTTCGAGATCCACTGCGATCAGGTGGTCGTGTCGGCAGGCAGCTGGACGCCGGTGGAGCTTGAGCTTCCGTTCGCGCCGTTGCCCGTCCGTCCGGTGCGCGGTCAGGTCGTGCGCCTGCACGCAGCCGCGGCGTTGCGTCATGTCGTGCGCACGCCGGACGTGTACCTGGTGCCGCATGCGGCCGGCGAGCTGATCGTTGGTGCGAGCGTGGAAGAGCAGGGCTTCGATGCGCGTCCCACGGCGGGTGCCGTGCTCGACCTGCTCCGACACGCGTGGCGCGCTCTGCCGGTACTGTACGACGCACCGCTGACCGAGATCGCGGTGGGCTTCCGCCCCACCGCGCGCGACCACCTGCCGATCTTCGGTCGTTGGAGCTCGCGCATCGCTGTGGCAACCGGTCATTTCCGCAACGGGATCCTGTTGGCGCCGGGAACCGCGCGCTTGCTGGCGCAACTGCTGTGCGACGGAGTCGAGCACCAGCTGCTGCGCGTGTTCGCGCCGCAAAGATTCTCGGAGCGCGGAGCCGGCGGCGCGCGAGATCCACGAGGAGAGTCGTGCATCGAATCCACGTGAACGGTGAGCCGCGCACGCTCGAGCGTCCGACGTCGGTCGAAAGCCTCGTGGCTTCTCTGGTCGCGGACGCGCGCGACGGTGTGGCGGTAGCCCTGAACGGAGAGATCGTGCGCCGAACCCGCTGGACGGAAACGGAGGTGCAAGATGGAGACGCCGTCGAAATCGTCCGTGCCGTCCAAGGGGGGTGACGGGGAACGGTCCGAGGCGCGCGAAACCCACGCGGCGCGGAGTGCTCGGGACGCCAGTCCCTCGTGGCGTCTCGGCGACCTCGAGCTCGGCTCGCGCGTCATCCTGGGCAGCTCGCGCTATCCCAGCACGCAGGTGCTGCTCGATGCGCTGGCCGCGTCCGGGACCGAGCTCGTCACCGTCGGCGTCCGGCGCGTCAGTCCGACCGCCGAGGGCGGCGAGAATCTCTATCGTCTGTTGCGCGAGCACGGCTATCGCGTGCTTCCGAACACGGCCGGCTGCTTCACGGCGCGCGACGCGGTGCTGACGGCGCAGCTGGCGCGCGAGGCCTTGGACACGTCGATGGTGAAGCTCGAGGTCATCGGCGACGAGGACACTCTGCTCCCGGACGTCCACGCGCTCGTCGAAGCGGCGCGCGAGCTCGTGCGGGACGGATTCCAGGTGCTGCCGTACACCAACGACGATCCGATCGTCGCCCAGAAGCTCGAGGACGTCGGCTGCACCGCGGTCATGCCGCTGGGCGCGCCGATCGGTTCGGGCCTGGGGATTCGCAACCCGCACAACATCCAGCTGATCGTCGAGCGTGCGCGAGTCCCGGTGATCGTCGATGCCGGGGTCGGCACGGCCTCGGACGTGGCCGTGGCGTTCGAGCTCGGATGCGACGGCGTGCTGTTGAACACCGCGATCGCGCGTGCCCGCGATCCCGTGGCCATGGCGACCGCGGTGCGTCACGCAGCGCGTGCAGGCTTTCTGGCGGCGCGTGCCGGACGCATGCCGCGTCTTTTCTACGCCGAGCCGTCGACGCCGTTCGAGGGGCGCGTGGGCTCGGCGCGACAGCAGCGCGCGGCGGAGCCGCAACGCGACGACGCGTCGTAGGCTCGCAGGAGAGTCGCAGAGGTTGCGGACGGCCGGGCCGTCGTGCAGTTTCCTGAAAGAGACCAAGCGAACGAATCGTGGAAGCAGGGAAGGGCTGATGATGCAAGACTCCACACCTCGTTTGAGCGTGATTGGCGCACGCGTGGCGTTCGATCACGATCCTGCTTGGTTGCAGGCACTCGCGCGCGTCGCCCGTGCGCTGCGCTCGCTCGACGCGCCCGAGGACGTCGCCGTGCAGGTGCGCATCGAAGCGGCGCGTGACGACAGCGAGAGCCTCGCGCGCCACGCGCTGGACGCCGTGCGCGCTTTCGCGCCGGAACGGGTGCGCGTGCTTCTCAACGCGGAAGGCGTCGACGCGCTGCGTTGTGGCTACGACGGCGAGCACTGGCCCGAGCGACGCATCGCGGAGGCTCGTCGCAGCGGCACCGCGTCGCGGGGAAGTGCGGGGGCCAAGGGCAGCCTGTCGGCCTCGGTGCACTCGTTGGAGGCGATCCAGCGCGCCGAGCGTGCAGGCGTCGACTTCGTCCAGTTCGGTCCCATCTGGGAGCCCACCTGGAAGGTGGCCACGCCGCGCGGGCTCGATGCGCTGCGCGAAGCGGCGCAGTCCACCCGCTTGCCGGTCGTCGCGGTCGGCGGCATCCGCCCGGAGCGCGTCGCCGCGTGCCTCGAAGCCGGTGCCCGGGGTGTCGCCGTTGTGAGCGGCATCTTCGGAGCGCTCGATCCTGAGGACGCGCTTCGCCGCTACATGCGCGCGCTGCGTGCCGAGCCCCCTGCCGCCGTCGGCTGAGCACGGCGCCCGCGTCCAGCTCCTGCGCTTTCGCGCACACGTTCCCTTGGCACAACGCTCGACGCGCACTCCCGCAGCGGGAGCGATCGACGTGCACTCCCGCAGCGAAGGCGCTGGGATCTTGTGCGGTGGAGGCGCCGGCGTGTCAGACGCGCAGCGAGCCGACCGCCTGGCGCACCAGGAAGAAGATGAGCGCGAGGAAGACGAGCAGCGACAGCGTGTCGCCCCAGGCACCCAACGGAACCCACCACTGACGACCCGTCATCTGGAGCGTGTTCTCGACGAAGTCGCGCGTCTTGTCATTCAACAACAGCGCGATGGCGACCCCGATGATGCCCTCGCCCCCACCATTCCCGAGCCCAACAAGATGCCGCGTTCCTCGGCGGTCTTCTCGCGCAGCTTGGCCATGCGCACGGCCAGGACGCGCGCGACACCGCCGACGAAGATGGGCATCGTGGTGGCGAGCGGCAGATACAGCCCCACGGCCATCGGCAGCGAAGGGATGCGGAAGAGCTCGAACACCACGGCGATCATGACGCCGACGAACACCAGCTCCCAAGGCAGATTGCGTTCGATCACGCCGTCGACGACCAGCTGCATGAGCGTGGCTTGCGGCGCCGACAGTTCGGGTGAGCCAATCGTGTACGCGTCGTGCAGGAACAAGATCGTGAAGCCGATGAAGATCATCGAGGTGAGCACGCCGACCAGCTCGCCGACCTGCTGCTTCCACGGCGTGGCTCCCAACAGGAAGCCCGTCTTGAGGTCCTGGCTGGTGTCGCCCGCGACCGCGGACGCCATGGCGACGAGCGCGCCGATGAGCAGCACGCTGACCTTGGCGTTGGGTTCGCTGTCGCGACCAAGGACGACGAACAGCACGCTCGTTCCCAGCAGTGTGGCGATGGTCATGCCCGAGATCGGATTCGACGTCGTGCCCACCAGACCGACGATGCGCGACGAGACGGTGACGAAGAAGAAGGTGAAGATGACCATGAGCAAGGCGCCCACGATGCCCAGCGGCACCCAGGGCGTGAAGGCGCAGACCAGCGCGATGAGCGCCGCGCCCCCCGTCACCACCTTCATGTCCAGGTCCCGATCGGTGCGATCCACCGCGGCGCGCGCGGCCGACGCCATCCCGCCGAGCCCGGTCTTGAACGACCCGCCAATGACGGGCAGCGAGCGCACGAGCGTCAGCACGCC
>JBFJHN010000355.1:0-4380 GCA_041613275.1 Candidatus Krumholzibacteriia bacterium
ACTCGTGCACGATCGAGCGCACGCCACCGGTCACGGTGAGATGGCGGTCCTCGAGACGCGCCGCGGGGGCGTGCGCGTCCCAGTGGGCAAAGAGCTGCATCAGGATGCGACGAAGCGACTCGAAGCGGACGCCGTCCTCGATGTAGATGAGGTCGATCTGGAGCGCGCCCATCATTTGGTGCACGTGGTGCCGGACCGCGCGCGCGAAGACCTTGGTGTACACGGGACCAACGAGCTGGTGGATGACGCCGTCGGCCTGATCGGGATCCTCGTCGCTGTCGCGCGACATGCCGCCGATGAACCACAGGTGCGGCGCGAGCCAAAAGCCGGTGCCCTTCATGAAAGAGCGCCGGCGCGCGTGCCGGAACAAGAGCTCTGCGCCGGCGAAGAACGCTTCACGGCGTTGCTCGGCGTCGCGCCGGATCAGCACGTCCTGCAGCTCGGTCAGCTCGAGAGCGCGCGCGCTCACAGCCAGCGGCCACGCCGGTGGCGACTCGATCGGCGGCATGGGCGGCGGCACGACACGGATGCGTACGTCCAACGCGTCGGCGGGCTGCGGCGCGAAGCGCAGGCGCCAGCCGCGCTCCTGCGCGATGCGCTCCAACGCAGAGCGCTCGTCGCCCGAGTCCTCGACGTGCACCACCGTGGGGCTGGGCCGTGCCGGGTCGTTGCGGATGCACTCGCGGACGCCGCGCACGACGAACACCATCGCAAACACCGCGGCGACGGCCGGCGTCCAGGCGGCAAACGTCCACAGAACGCGCGTCACGGGCAGCGCCTCGATGCCGGGCGCAAGTCCGATCATCGACGGCCCGAACACGAGCGCCAACGTGTCGAAGATGACGAAGCCGACGAGCACGATATCGCGCGACTGGGTCCATCGCCAGTCGACCGACGCGATGCGGCGCGTGCGCGGATGTCGCCACAGCATCGTGAGGCGCGGCACCCAAGGGTTCCACAGCAGCAGGAAGGCGATCACGACCACCGTGGCAAGCAGCGCCACCGCCGCCCAACGCGGCAAAAAGAACGCACCGAGCACCATGCAAACGGCGCCGGCGGCGTAGCACGCGAGCTCGGCGCGTCGCGGACGCTTGCCCGAACCGACGAAGCGATTCAGGAAGAAGTCGTGCACGACGCCCCCGCCCAGGAAGGCGGACAACACGACGATGCCCACGAGCAAGGCCCACAACGCCGACAGACCCAGCGCGTGGACGACATAGGACACGCGGACGACGACACGCGGATCCTATCCTGCGAGCGCGGCGAGCGCGCCCAGCCCGGCGCCCAGCGCCGGCAGCCCCAGGACGATGAGCGCGACGTCGTAGGGAATCGAGCGCGGAAGCGGAGGACGCTCGCGTAGGTCCAGGCCGTCGGGGTAGTCGAGTCGCCCGAGCGCGGCGCGAACGCGCCGCACGAACGATGCGAGCGCGCCCGAAACCGACATCGCGTGCGGTCGCAGCCCACGGTAGGCAGCGAAGATCCCCAACGCGAGGAACGGCAGGCTGACGAGGTCGTGTGCGTCCGTGCGCGCCAGCGCACGGCCCAGGACCTCGACGCTCACGAGCACGATGCCGGCGCTCGCGAGATGCACGGCCGAGGCGCGTACGAGAGCTCGATTGCGCGGTCGAAAGAGTCTGCGCAGACCTCGGAGCATCGCTTCCCACTTTCGAGCGGATCGAACAACAGGCACGCTCGTGGGTTCACTGCGATGGTAGCATGACCTCGACGACGCCAACGAAACGGGCTACGCCGCATGCTTCTCAAGCACACGGTCGCGCAAGACATCGCCGCGGGTCGCATCTCGACGGTCTATCGCCGCTGGAGCCGCGCCCGCGTGGCGGCCGGGTCGACGCTGCGCACGGTGGCGGGCGTCATCGAGATCACGCGTGTCGAACGCGTGCGGCTGAACGCCATCACCGAGGGCGCGGCACGAAAGGCGGGCTATGCGTCGCGAGCGGCGTTGCTGCGCGAGCTCTCGCGCTTCGAAGGCACGGTCTATCGGATCAGGCTGAAGCACCGCGGAGACGATCCACGCATCGAGCTGCGCCGACGAAGCCGGCTCTCGGCAGAGGAGGTGCGCGCGCTCGAAGCCAAGCTGCAACGTCTCGGCGCGCGCAGCCCGGAAGGACCCTGGGCGCTCGCGGTTCTGCGCGCGATCCGTGATCACCCCGCCACGCGCGCGGGAGATCTCGCCGCGCAACACGGTGTCGAGCGTCTCAAGTTCAAGGCACGCGTACGTCAGCTCAAGGAGCTGGGGCTGACCGAGAGCCTCGAGGTGGGGTACCGGCTCGCGCCACGCGGTCGGGCGCTGCTGCGCCGTCTGAAGAGATGAAATGCCGCGTCGCCCTGAAGAGCAGCGTGGGCGCGCAAGCCCGCCGAAAGACGCAGGTCCCCGCCGGTTGGTCCCGGCGGAGACCCATGCCGGCCCTCGGTCCCCCCCAGGCGCTCTAGACGCCCGATCCCGAGGAGCCACTTGGAGTCTGGACACGCCTCCACCCTTCCACAAGCAGGCGTACCGCGGTGTCGGGCTTTGTCGTGGTTTGCCGCCCCGAAAGGGCCACGGGCCCTACATTGATGCCCACACCGAGGTTGGATACCCTGGTCTGACCCACCCCCGGCGGAGGACAGGATGCGGCGGCCCACGGACTCGGACGGGGCACCGGAACGCCACACCGGAGCGGATCGGCTGGACTCCTGGAAGGAGATCGCCGATTACCTGAGCCGGGACGTGCGCACGGTGCAGCGCTGGGAGAAATCCGAGGGCCTGCCCGTCCACCGCCACGTGCATGAGAAGACGAGCTCCGTCTACGCCTACCAATCCGAGCTGGAAACGTGGTTGGCGGGACGCGAGGAATCCGACGCGCACGGCGAACTGCCCGCAACGAAGCCCACCGAACCCGGGGCAGCCCCCCAACGCCCGCCCGTGGCTGCGCCACGTACAGCCGGCCAAGCGCGACGCGCTTGGGGCACGCTTGCCGTGGCTGCGATCGCCATCGCGATCGTGTGGGCCTGGGCCGGTCGACGCGACCGCGGAGAGTCGCCAAGCGTCGTGCCGGCACCGAGCGAGCCGCCGAGCTGGATTCTGGTTTCGGAGTTTGCGGGCCCTCCCGAGGATGCCGACCTGGCCGCCGCAGTGCGCGAGCTGGTCGTCGCCTCGCTCACCAACTCGGAGGTCGTCACGCCGATCTCCCGTGCCCAGATGAAGCGCGGCCTGCAGCTGGCCATGCGACCGGACACGACGGTGGTCGCCGGCGAGGTGGCGCGCGAGCTCGCAAGCCGCGCCTCGGCGCGCGCCTACGTCGAGGGGCGCATCGACCGCATCCAAAGCGGCTACTCGATCGTCTTGCACATCCTCGACGCAGAGACCTCCGAGATGGTCGCCTCCGTGCGCGGCGTGGCCGAGCACGAGGGTGAGCTCATCGCCACGCTCGACCAGCTCGGACGCGACCTACGCGAACGCATCGGCGAGAAAGGCTCGCGCGTGCGCGCGCACCACCCGTTCGTCGAGGCCATCACGCCGTCCTTCGACGCCTACCGCAAGCACGTGCAGCAGACCGATCTGCATCTGGCCGGCGAACATCGAAGCAGCCTGCGCCTGGCGCGCGAGGCGCTCGAGCTCGACCCCGAGTTCGCGCTGGCCCATCTGCAGAAGGGCACGACGTACTCCAGCCTGGGGATGCTCGACTCGGCCGAGACGGCATGGCGCGAGGCGCTGCGGCGGCCCAATCGCCTGACCGAGATGCAGCAGCTCAACGTGCGCGCGTTGATGGCCGTCGTTCTGGATCGCGATCTGGACGAGTTCATTCGCCTGCAGACGCTTCTCATCCAGCAGCATCGCGTGGGCTACAACAATCTGGGCGTGGCGCTCGGCTTGTTGGGCCGCTACGAGGATGCGCTCACCGCCTTCGAGCGCGCCGGCACCGAGACTCCGTTCGGCGCCGAGCAGCTGCACCTCGCCAACCAGCTCAACATGCTGCTGCGCGTCGGACGCGTCGATGCGGCGCGCGGCCTGCTCCCGCGTCTCGAGGGCAACTACCGGCGCTCGGCGGATCTGACGCTGGCGCTCGCCGAATCGAAGTGGCAACGCGCCGATCGGATCGCCTCGGCACACGAGGCCGACGACACCACGACACCGTTGATGCGCTACTGGGCGCGTCAAGCGCGCGCATCGATCGCCGCCGCGCGCGGCGACGTGCGTGCCGCCGAGGCCGCGCTCGAAGGACTGATCGACGAGGCTCCCAATCCGCCGTCCGAGAGCGCCACCCGTTTTGCCCTCGTGCATTTGCGCGCCATGCGGGGTGCGATCGCCGACGAGCCGCTCCCGGCACCCGAACTCGCGAGCGCGCCCACGGACGAGCTCGTCAGCCTCGGCGTGGCCTG
>JBFJHN010000356.1:0-4364 GCA_041613275.1 Candidatus Krumholzibacteriia bacterium
GCACGATCGTGGTGACCAGCAACCTGGCATCCGACGGCAAGTCCACGATCGCGTCGAACCTCGCCATTGGGACAGCGTCGTCGGGCGGCTCGACGCTCCTCATCGATGCGGAGACGCGCCGTCCCAAGCTGCATCGCGTCTTCGGTTGTTCGCGCGAGCCCGGCTTGACCGACCTGCTCTCCGCATCGAACGGCAGCACCGACGCGGCCGTGCAGCGGACGACCATCAAGAACCTCGGTCTGCTGTGCAGCGGCTCGCGCATCGAGCGGCCGCACGACAACGTTGCGCCCGCGCTGGAACGCTTGCGCTGGCGGCTCGAGGAAGCACGCCGACAGTACGACTACGTCATCATCGATACGCCCCCGCTGTTGCTCGCCCACGACACCGCGCTGCTGTCGAGCATCGTCGACGGCGTGCTGCTGGTCGTGAATAGCAAGCTCTTCGACACCGAGATGCTGCGTTCGACGCGCGAGATTCTGGCCAATGCGGGGGCGCACGTTCTGGGAGTCGTTCTCAACGATGTGGAATCGCTCGCGCCGTACCGGTACGAGTACTACTCGGTGAGCGAGTAGACATTCGTCACCTGACATTCGCACTCACGTGTACACACTGTTAGTACACGATTGTGTGTTCCGGCGCGATTATGTGATTTTTCGCATATAGTTCGCGTCGTGCGTTGTCGGAATGTGTGAGCAAAGTTCGGTAAACGGGTATGTAGTCTCAGTTTGATTTGACGGACGCGCACGTCTCCGATACGGTTCGTGAATCGGTTCGTTGCCAAGAGCTTATGGGCTCCGCCCAACGACCGTGCTCACCCGCACGATGGTCTTTCGACGTGGCACACCCAAGGGGGGCACGGAAGTGGCATTCTCTGCGCTTGCGGTCACTTCTCCAATCGTTCTCGCCATCCTCGCCACCGGTGTGGCGTTGGGTGCTTTGGTCTTGGTTGCAGGGCGCTCGCGCCATCGTGAACCCGAAGTCTCCGTCGTGCGTGAAGCCATGCCGTCGTTGCGACGCTCGCAGCCGCGCCTGGAGCTCGAGCTCGCGCGTGTCCGGCGTTACGAGCATCCCTTGTCGGTCATCGTCGTGCGCGTTCCACGCGCCAAGGTCGACGGCCTGCACGACAGCGTCTTTTCCAACGTCAACGCCGAGCTTCGCGAGCGTCACGTGCAACGCCTGGTGTCCTTGCACGTTGGCGCGATTCTCTACGATTGCTTGCGCAGCAGCGACCTGCCCATGTGGGACACCGAGCAGAACCAGTACGTCGTGGCGTTGCCCGAATCGACGCGCGAGCGCGCGCTGGAAGCCGCGGATCGCCTGCTGCGATTGGTGCCCGCGCACCTCGGCGTCACGGTCGAGGCGGGCGTCGCAGAGTTCCCGAGCGACGGCCTGGACATGGAGGACCTCATTGCGCGGGCGCAGGAACGGTGTACCGCGACGTCGAACGAAACTCCCGTGGAAACGATGGCCGTCGACGACGCACAGTCCCTGAACATGGTGGAGCCCGATGTCGTCGAGCACGGTGCCGTGGAACGGCGAGCTTAGTCCGGTTGAACGGACGTATCCCCGCGAACCTGCATGGTACGAGCGCACCCAAGTGCGGGCGACGTTCGGCCCTTCACCGTCCTATGCGCGGTTGAAGCGCGTGCTGGATGTGTGCACGGCGTTGTTCGCGATGCCGTTCGTCGTTCCCATCGTGATGCTTGCGGCCATCGCCGTTCGCGTGGATTCGCCCGGCGCACCCATCTTCTCGCAGTATCGCACCGGTCGAAACGGGCGCCGTTTCAAGATGTACAAGCTGCGCACGATGTTCGTGAACGCCGAAGAGCTCAAAGAAATCTATCAGCATCTCAACGAGCTCCAGTGGCCCGACTTCAAGATCTCGCGCGACCCGCGCGTCACGCGCGTGGGACGTTGGCTGCGTAAGACCAGCATCGACGAGCTGCCCCAGTTCTACAACGTTCTCATGGGTGACATGAGCCTCATCGGGCCGCGTCCGACGTCGTTCAGTCCCGAGCGCTATCGCCTGTGGCACACCGCGCGCCTGCGGGGCAAGCCGGGGCTGACCGGGCTGTGGCAGGTCTCGGGGCGCAACGAGCTGGAGTTCGACGACCGCGTGCGGCTGGACGTTGCCTATCTGCACCACGAATCGTTGGCGCTCGACTTCGCCATCGTCTTGCGTACGTTCCGTGCCGTCGTCAGCGGCCGCGGAGCGAACTGAAGACCACACCTCGCACCGAAGCCTTCGGGGGGCTGGATCGATGGAGCCGCTGTGGCGCGGAATCTTCTGGGGTGCCGGCGTCGCCCTGGTCTACGCGACCTTCGGCTTCGCGCTTCTGGTCGCGGCCTACGGCTTCGTGCGCATGCGCAAGGTGGATCAGAAGCCCGTGACGCCGCGCATCTCCCTGATCGTCGCGGCACGCAACGAGGAGCGCCAGATTCACGCCAAGATCGAGAACAGCCTGGCGCTCGATTACCCCGCCGAAGCTCTGGAGATCCTCATCGGCTCTGACGGCTCGGAGGACGCCACGGAGGCGCACGTGCGCTCGTACGACGATCCGCGCGTTCGCCTGCTCACGTTTCCGCGCCGGGGCAAGATCCACGTGCTGAACGACTGCGTCGTGCAGGCGCGCGGCGAGCTGCTGGTGTTCTCGGATGCGAACACGCACTTGGATCCACAGGCCCTGCGCCGTCTGGCGCGCAACTTCGCCGACCCGACCGTTGGCGGCGCGTGCGGCAACCAGCTGTACCGCAAACGCGGCGGCAGCGAGAGCACGGGAGCGGGGGAGCGTTTGTACTGGAGCTACGACAAGTGGCTGAAGAGACAGGAGTCCCGCTCGGGGAGCATCGTGTCGGCGGATGGCGCGCTGTACGCGGTACGCCGCGCACTGTACGAGCCGCCCTCCACGCAGGCGGCGACCGACGACTTCATGATCTCGACCGCGGTCGTGGCGCGCGGCAGGCGCTTGGTGTACGAGCCCGAAGCTCTGGCGTGGGAGCCAGAAACGGCGCGCGCCGCACAAGAGTTTCGTCGCAAGGTGCGCATCATCGTGCGTGGGCTCTGTGGCGTCGTGGCGCGGCGAGCGCTCCTCAATCCCTTTCGCTACGGCTTCTACGCCGTCGTGCTGTTCTCGCACAAGGTCTTGCGCCGTCTCGTGCCGCTGTTCCTGATCGCGCTGTTCACGAGCAGCGCCGCTCTGGCGCAGGGCAGCGGCTCATTTCGTGCCATCCTCGGCCTGCAGATCGTTTTCTACGCCTTGGCCGTTCTCGGCGCGATCACACGCGCACAGCGCGCCGGACGTTGGAAGCTTCTGTACGCGCCGTTTCACTATTGCTTGTTGAACGGCGCCGCGCTCGTGGCGCTCTTGCAGCTGGCGCGCGGCGTGCGCATCGAGCGCTGGGAACCCGAACGCGGCGGCGCCGCGGGATGAGCAGAGGCGCGTCATGGCACAACCGATGACACGTGCGCTGGGTCCGCTGCGTTTCGCGCTGTGGTTGGCTGCGGCCGGTCTCGGTGCGGCTGCCGTGTGGGTCACGGGCGAGCATGCGCTGGTGCCGGTGTTCGGGGCGGCCGCTGCTCTGCTCGCCGTGAGCGCGCTGGTGAGCCGTCCGGAGCTCGGAACGCTCGCGTTTGCGGCGCTCCTCTACGCCAACGTTCCCGTCAACATCGGGCGCGCCGTCGGCAACGCCGAAGCGTTGGGCATTGCCGTGACCGCACTGCTGGCGCTCTCGGTCGTCGTCGAGGTCTACGTGCGCCGCGGGGGCTGGGTGGTCGACTATGCGTTCGTTTTCCTGCTGGGTTTCCTGGCGGTCGCGCTCCTGTCCGCGCTGCTTTCCCGTTACCCGAAGACGTCGCTTCAGTGGACGCTGACGTTGGTCACCGAGGGCGCTTTGATCTACCTGCTGATCATCAACGCCGTGCGCCATCTGGCCACCTTGCGTCGCGTTCTCTGGGTGGTGCTGTGCGTGTGTGCGCTGACCGGCGCGCTGAGCGCCTATCAGGAGCTCACCCGAACTTACGACCAGAGCTTCATGGGTTTCGCGCAGCGCAAGACCGAGAGGGGTCTCGGCGACGAGCACGCGGACGATGGCCTGCTACGCACGCGTGAGTCGCTTCACCCCGTGTATCGCGCCCAGGGTCCCCTCGGCGACCCGAACCGCTACGGTCAGATTCTGATCGTGATGGTGCCGTTCGGACTGATGCTGGCCACGCGCTCGCGCACCTGGCGGGCGCGCACGCTGGCCGCCGGACTGACCGGCGCGACGCTGCTGGGCATCTTCTTGACCTACTCGCGTGGCACGATGCTCATCTTGCTTTTCATCCCCATCCTGATGCGCATGCTGGGATGTCTGCGCACGCGGCA
>JBFJHN010000357.1:0-4363 GCA_041613275.1 Candidatus Krumholzibacteriia bacterium
CGAGTCGGCGAGAGAATCGATCATCTGCCGGCGGTAGTAGTCCTGCAAGACCCGGAACGACCCCACACCAACCAGCAGCACCGTGGCCACGACCCCGACGGTGATTCTGGTGCTGAGCGAGTGGATTGGCCGTCGCAGCGATCCAAGTCGCATCGTAAGCCGCCTCGCAAGAGGCTCGGCGGTTCAGGCGCCAAGCGCGGAGCTGCCCCCCTCGGGTCCTCCATCATTGTCGACCCCGGCTCTCCGAAATCTCAATCAACACAACCGGTCGTCTATGAGAGCACACCTCGGGACGTGTTTCTGTGTCGTTCTCCGTCGAGTCCCTACTTGATCCAGATCAACCGTCCCGAGAACGACGCCACCGGCGAGTCGATGCGCACCACGTAGACGCCACTCGGCAACCGCGCTCCGGTGTCATCTCTGCCGTCGAACTGGAAGCTGACCGGTCCGGGGCCGAGTGCAGCATGGCGCCGCGTGAGCACGGCTCGGCCTGCCATGTTGGTGACGGTCACGCGAACGTCCGTCCGCGCCGGGAGTCGATAGAAGATCGTCGTGTTGCCAACGGCCACGGGATTCGGCGAGATGGACAGCTGCGGCAACGCGAGATCATTCCCGCGCACGTCCGTTGCCGTCGCGCAGTCCGGGTCGCTCTCGTCGTAGACCAGATCTCCGTCGTTGTCCAACCCTGCACCGTCCCCGCTGTAGTCTTCGCCATCGGCGCTCTGAGAGTCACACGGGTCCTTTACGTTGACATCGCTTCGACTGTAATAGGTTGGCAAGTAGCCCTCGGGCGGCGGTGGGGGATCGGTGTGACAGTCGACGCACGTGTTGCCGTTGATGTCCGCGGGCACGCCTGCATTCTTGTGATGCAGACGAAGACCCGCCCCCCACGATAATGCGGTCCCATTGTCGATGCCGTGGCACCCACGACAGCCTTGCCCCGCAGGGTCGCCGCTCGTGAAAGTCTGCGGGACGTCACCGGTGTTCGTGTGGCACAGCAAGCACGTGTTTGTCATGTTGTTGTTACCCACATGCATGTCGTGCAACGGGCCACGGCCGATGAACCCGGAATGACATTCGGAACATCCCTCTTGGGCCGTAGGAGGCCTATAGGCGGGGTAGCCGGAAGACATGCCTGGCCAAGCGAGAATGCAAACGCAAACAGAAACGAGCACAGCAATTCTGGGCGGATTCCTCATGCTCGCCCTCCTCTCACGGAACGCGGCTCACGCGAAACGGTCCGATCGCATCCGCAGTCCCAAGCGCGGAGAATGGGTGCGGAGCACGGTGTTCTCATACGTGGAGGGTCGACGAACTGTTGTCTTTTTCAAAGAACCGGAGAGGTCTGATGACGCCGGCTCGTGCGTGTGGTCCTCCGGATGCGGAATCGCTTCCGGCGACCCATTGCCGCCTCACGGGTTCCGGCGCCTGCCGAACCGGTGCTTGACCTGACCCCAGGTTGCGCGTTGGAGCGCCGACGTCGTCGTGAACTCGATGATGAGCGTGGGGCGATCGGTCTCCACCTCGACTTCGCGCGAGTCGATGCGTCGCGCTGTCGAGGGCTCCGACTCGTTCCCCTGCAGCAACCAGCCGAAGTTGGATTGTGGTGCGTTCACCCAGCGCTGGACGTCGGCCACCATGCCCGCTCCGGCGAAGGTGTACGCGCCCACGTCGCCGAGCGACACGCGGGCGCTCGGCGACGGAGCGAAGTCGCCCCCGGGAGCGGCCCAGAGACTGTCAGGGTGAAAACGATGCAGCCACGTCGCGTCTCCCGCCTGCGCCTCGGCACCGCGGCCGCCGCTCGTGTGGGAGGCGCCCTCGCCCCAAGCGCCCAGGAGCCTGTGTACGCTGACGGTTTGGGGAATCGTGTTCGGCGCGTTGGAAACGTGCAGACGCAGCGTCGCGCTCGTAACGGTGGCGCCGGCGGGGAGGTCGACGTCGAACCGCAAGAGCGCACGGCGCGCGTTCTCCAGCGAATTCTTGCCGACGAACAGCGCCGGTCCCGCGCCGTTGCTGAGGCTGCCGGTCGAGTCTTCGAACAGCGTGTTGTCCTGCACGGCCTGAAGCGTCAGCTGCTCGGCGCGAGCGTCGCAGAAGGAGCCCCCGAGCGAGGCGAGGCCGGCGAGCGCAAACACCGTGAGCCGCGTCCTGCGTCCGGCATGCAACCGAAGCGCAAGGCGCGGCTCGGGTTTACCCGGGGCACGCGAGCGGGCGTGCGGTCCCACAGACCGATCTGCCTCGAGCGCGGGTCTCACTTGACGACGGTCGCCTTGCGCACGGCGCGCCGTCCAACGCCTTCGAGCTCGACGAAGTACGTCCCCGCCGCCACCGCGCCGCCTCCATCGTCGCGTCCGTTCCAAAGCACGCGGTGTGGCCCCGGTCCGCGTTGCTCGTCCAGCAGCACGCGCACCAGCCTGCCGCGGACGTCGAAGACGCGCAGCAGGACGCGACCGGGCGCCGGCAGATCGAACCGCACGGATGTCGACGGGTTGAAAGGATTCGGGTGCACCGGTTGCAGCACCAGGTTGAACGGCAGCCGGGCGCCCGGCACGTCCACGGGTGTCGCCACGACCTGGAACTGCCGCATCATCTCGTGATCTTCGTGCTCGAGGATGTGGCAGTGATAGGCGTAGAGCCCCAGGTAGTCCTCGAAGGTCGCGATGACGCGCAGGATCTCCTGCGGGTAAACGGGAGCCGTATCCTTCCAACCTGCTTCCCACGGCGCGGGTGGAACCCGTGGGCCGACCGGAACGATCGAGTCGCCGACCGTGGTGAACGGTTGGCGATCGAGAACCTGGAACATGACCAGGTGCATGTGCATGGGGTGCACGGCTCCCGAGTCGTTGATGAACTGCCAGATCTCGGTGTCGCCCAGGACCGGATACTCGGTGATGTCCTCCCAGCCGAGACCGTTGATCATCCACATCGACCCCGCGCAGGGATCGTTCTGCTTCTTGAGGACGAGATCGCGCGTCTTGACCGAGAGCGATTCGGGAATGGGCACGACAGGGCGCAACGTGTCGGGCAGCGCGTCGGTGAAGCCCTTCGGACCGCCTTGAACGATGAACTTCATCACGTCCGGGATGACGCCTTCACCGGGCGCGCCGGTGAAGGGTGCCGGCGCGCTGTTCTGCAGCACGACTTCGGTGCCTGGCCCGTAGAGATCGAAGTCGAAGACGGCATCGAAGCGCTCTCCCGGCGTCATCGTCAGGCTGTCGACGGGAACGGGCGCGGTCAGCAGACCACCGTCGGTGCCGATGATGAAAAATGGATCGCCGGTGGAGAGCGACAGCGTGTAGATGCGCGAGTTCGAACCGTTCAGCAGCCGGAAGCGGTACTTGCCGCGCTGGACGTTCAGGAACGGCCAGACCTTGCCGTTCACGAGAATCTGATCGCCGAAGAAGTGATCCTGCAAGACGGCGGGATACTGCAGCGAGCCATCCTCGTTGAACGAGCGGTCCTGGATGGCGAGCGGGATCTCGAACTGGCCTGACGGCAGGTTGAGCGCGTTCTCGATGGGATCGCGCAGCAGGTAGTAGCCCGCAAGGCCCATCATGACGTTCAGGCGCGTGATGCCGATGGCGTGGTCGTGGTACCAAAGCGTCGCCGGCTCCTGGTTGTTGTCGTACACGTAGGTGTCCTGCTCGCCGGGCAAGAACGTGTGCTCGGGGTAGCCGTCGGCCTCCGGCGGCACGTGCCCACCGTGCAGGTGAACCACCGTGCGCGGAGTCGGACCTTCGGTGTCGGGCCCGTGCGGGCACAGGTCGACAGGCAGGAAGTGGTCGGTGCGGAGCGTGCCGGTCGAATCGCGCAGGTCGTTGATCCAGTTCACGGTGACCTGCTGGCCGACGGAGGCTTCGATGGTGGGGCCAGGGTACAGACCGTCGTAACCCCAAAGCCGCGTGGGCGGCAGGTTCATGTGCAGCTGCTGCACGATCTCTTGCATCTCGATGTCATAGGTCGCCACCCCGCCCGAGGTTCCGGACGTCGGCGTCGCAACGGCCGGCAGCGGCAGCGCGTCGACGAACGGTGTGAGGATGATGGGGCACAGTCCCGTCGTGCAGGTCGAGCCGTCGCCCTGGTAGGTGCCGCTCTGCGCCAGGCAGTCGGCCTCGGTGAGCTCGCTGCAGGTGCCGTCGTCGAAGCAGCACGCGCCGGTCGCCGTGACGCAGGGGTTGGGTGAACAGCTGGTGCCGTCGCCCTGATAGACGCCGCCCGCGGTGCTGCAGTCCGTTGCGGTCAGCACGTCGCAGCTATCGACGAAACAGCACGCCCCCGAAGCGACGCTGGTCGAGAAGTCGATGGTGAGCGTCGGCCGTACCGTGACGGTGGGGTTGGTGCGACTGTCGAACCGCCGCGCCGA
>JBFJHN010000358.1:0-4353 GCA_041613275.1 Candidatus Krumholzibacteriia bacterium
GCTGCTGGCCGACGTGCGCGCCGACGGACCGGCGGCCAAGGCGGGCTTGCAGGGCGGCGACCTCATCGTGCGCATCGGCACGATGGACATCCGGAACATCTACGACTACGTGCACGTGCTCAACACGCGCAAGCCGGGTGAGACCGTTCGCATCGTCGTGGAACGTGAAGGGCAGCGCGTCACGCTCGACGCGGTCCTCGGCCCGTCCCGATGAACGCGGGTGTCAGGTGGCGGAGTAGGCCTCGAGTGCGTTCTGCACCGCACCCGAGCTGGCAATGCGGGCGCCGGCACGCAGCATGTCTTCGACGGCGCGCGCGCTGTCGGCAACGTGCTTGTTGTAGCCGCGACATGCGTCGGCGATGAGGATGACCTGGAAGTCCTCCGCAAGCGCGTCGATGACCGTCTGGCGCACCGTCGTGTCTGTCGCCAGACCGCAAATGAGCAGGACGCGAACACCGTCTTCGCGGAGCCGGTCGGCGAAATCGGTGCTCCCGAACGGCGTCGCGATGTCGCGCTCGCGCGACACGCCTTTCGACTCGATCCAGGCGGCCTCGGGGACGCGCAGGTCGTCGGCGAACTCTGCGCCGTGCGTGTCCTGGACGCAGTAGGGCTGCAGGGTCCCGCCCTGGGACACGAAGCTCACGTGATCAGCCGGCAACCAGCGACGGGTGACAACCACACGCAGACCGTGTGCGTCGAAACCCTCGGCCACACGCGTGGCTGCAGGCACGACTTCGTCGCCACGTAGGACGGCTTGTTCGCCGCCCGGTAGGAGATCGCGTTGGATGTCGACGAGAACCAACGCGGATTCGGGACTGAGCTCCATCGATCCTCCCTCACACTTCCCACTACATTAAAGCAACCGACGCTTGGAGGCTCCAAGGAAAGCGGCCAGCGGGCGCGATTTTTGCCGCGGTGCGCCACGGCCCTTCGTGACGTCGAGCTGCGGTCGAACCCGTCGACCGCGTCTAGTGTGCTATCCTGGCACAAGATACACGGCCGGCTCGATTCCAACACCTGTTTTTCCCGGGTTTCCAACGATTTGTGAGACCGGCGGGCTTGCGGAGGTTCGCTCTTGAAACGTGCGCTGGTCACCGGCATCACCGGCCAGGATGGCTCCTATCTGGCCGAGCTTCTTCTCGACAAGGGCTACGAGGTCTACGGCCTGGTGCGACGCTCGAGCACGCTCAACTTCGACCGCATCGCCCACATCCAGGACCAATTGCATCTGGTTCCAGGCGACCTGCTGGACCAGAACTCTCTCCACGAGGCCATCCGCGAGGCTCGACCCGACGAGATCTACAACCTCGCGGCCCAGTCCTTCGTGCAGACTTCGTGGAACCAGCCGGTCCTGACCGGCGAGTTCACCGCGCTGGGAGTCACGCGGCTGCTGGAGGCCATGCGCCTGCTGGCGCCAGAGGCCCGCTTCTACCAGGCCTCGTCCAGCGAGATGTTCGGCAACGCCGCCGAGGTGCCGCAGCGTGAGACCACGCCCTTCCGCCCGCGCAGCCCCTACGGCGTGGCCAAGGTCTACGGGCACGACATCTCGGTGAACTACCGTGAGAGCTACGACCTCTACGTCGTCTCCGGGATCCTGTTCAATCACGAGTCTCCGCGCCGGGGCCTGGAGTTCGTGACGCGCAAGATCAGCGACGGCGTGGCGCGCATCAAGCTGGGCATGCAGGACAAGCTGGCGCTCGGCAACCTGGACGCCAAGCGCGATTGGGGCTTCGCCGGCGACTACGTGCGCGCCATGTGGCAGATGCTGCAGCTGGACGCGCCCGACGACTTCGTCATTGCTTCCGAAGAAACGTACTCGGTGCGCGATTTCGTGCGGCTGTCGTTCGACGTTGCCGGCCTCGACTGGGAAAAGCACGTGGTCATCGATCCGCGCTTCGTGCGCCCGGCCGAGATCAACCAACTGGTCGGCGATTGCAGCAAGGCGCGCGAGGCGTTCGGTTGGAGCGCCACGGTCAAGCTGCCCGAGCTCGCCGAAATGATGGTGCGCGCCGACCTGGAGCGCTTGGGAGGGTGATGTCGCGCGTCCTCGTGACCGGCGCTTTGGGATTCGTGGGGCCGCACCTCGTACGCGCCCTGCGCGACGCCCAGCACGAGGTGTGGTGCAGCGACCGGCGCGGCGGCGACTCGCCTACGCACGTGGCCTGCGACCTCACCGATGCACGCGAGACGCACTCGCTGGTGACGCGCACGCGACCCGAGCAGGTCGTGCACCTGGCCGGCGTCTCCTCCGTGGCGCGCTCGTTCTCCGAGCCGCAGCACGCCTTGCAGAACAACCTCCTGGCCGCATGCAACCTGTTCGAGGCCTTGCGCGGCCTGGACGGCGTACGGGTGCTCGTCGTCGGCTCGGCCGAGCAGTACGGCAACGTCCCCGCCGAGGCGCTTCCCGTAGGCGAGGAGCATCCCTTCGAGCCCGCCAGCCCGTACGCCGTGAGCAAGGTGGCCCAGGAGTACCTGGCACTGCAGTACGCGCGCGCTTACGGCATGCACGTGGTGTTGACGCGCAGCTTCAACCACAGCGGACCGGGCCAGAGCGACGACTTCGTCCTGGCGTCTTTCGCGCGCCAGATCGCCGAAGCTGAGGCCGGCCGGCGCGAACCGGTGTTGCGAACCGGCAATCTCGACGTCGCGCGCGACTTCCTCGACGTGCGCGACGTGGCGGCCGCGTACGTCGCGTTGCTTGCGCGCGGCACGTCCGGACAGGCGTACAACGTGTGCAGCGGTCGCGCTCACGGTCTGCGTGAACTGCTGGATCACTACCGCAGCGAAGCGCGCGTCGACGTGCGCGTCGAGCCCGATCCCGAGCGCATGCGGCCGGCCGACCTGCCGGTCTTGCAGGGCGACCCCGCCAAGCTGCGCGCGGCTACGGGGTGGGCGCCGCAATTCGAAATCCAGCAAACGCTACGCGACGTGCTCGACGACTGGCGGCGGCGCGTCGCCGCACATGGAGCCGCGACGTGAGCAGCATCAGCATGATCCCCGACCGGCAGTCGGGGAACGTGTACACCATCCTGCTCTATCAGGCGCTCGAGCGCATCGGAATGCGCTACGTGCCCATCCCCTTCTCGCTGTCGTACCTCCTGCGCCACCGGGCGCGCGAGCCGTTCCACTACCTGCACTTCCACTGGCCCGAGGTGTTCTTCCGACTGCGGCCGCGTTCACCGCACAAGCTCTTCGGCCTGAAGGGCTATCTCAAGCTGCTGCTGTTCTGGTGGCTGGCGCGGCGGCGCGGCTATCGCCTGGCCTGGACGGTGCACGAGGTCGACGTGCACGACATGCGCACGCTGACCTGGCTGCACGAAGCTTCGCGACGTGGCTTGTGGCGCATCGCCGACGTCGTCTTCACGCACACACCGGACGTCCGCGCCGAAGCCGTCCGGCGCTGGGGACCGCGCCCCCATCTGCATACCATCCCGATCGGCAGCTACGAGGGCGCGTATCCCGCCAGCTGCTCGCGCCAGGAGGCGCGCGGGCGCCTTGGGATCCCCGAAGACGCCTTCGCCTTCGTGTTCTTCGGCAACGTGCGCCCGTACAAGGGCATCGACCTGCTCATCGAATCGTTCCGCCAGGTGCAACGTCAGCATCCGCACGCGCACCTCATCCTGGCAGGGCGCCCCTACTCGCCCGAGTTCGCGGACTTCGTGCGCGGGGAGCTGCGCGACGTCCCGAACGTGCACATGAGGCTGGAGCGCG
Organism: Candidatus Krumholzibacteriia bacterium; assembly: GCA_041613275.1. GTDB lineage: Bacteria > Krumholzibacteriota > Krumholzibacteriia > JBFJHN01. The sequence goes on from JBFJHN010000358.1 coordinate 3,712, forward strand.
TCCCGGACGAAGAGGTACAGACGTACCTGCGCGCCGCGGATTGCTTCGTGGCGCCGTACAGGTACATCGAGACCTGCTCCGCCATTTATCTGGCGCTCGCCTTCGGGCTGCCCGTGATCATCAAGTCGGAGGGCAACGTCGTCGATTTCGCCGAGCACGACATCGGCGTGCTGATGAGGGACTCGGCGGAGACGACGGAAGCGATGCGGCGCATCCTGAACCTGCCGCGCGCCGACCTCGATGCCCTGCGCGCCAACGCCCGTGCCGCGTCACACGTCTTCTCGTGGGAGCGTCTCGAACCGCGCTACCGCGACGCCTTCGCCACCTACGAGAAAGAGCACGGCACGGCAGCACCCTCCTACGGGGTCTCCCCCAGCGCGTCGTGAGTCTCGAGTCGTTCCGGCGTCGAACGCACGGACGTCTTCGACGGAAGACGGAATCACGCGGCGATCTCGACTTGTCGTGTTCGGTGCGGCTCGGCTAGTGTGCCGAAAACCCATTGCACACTGCAGGAGACCGCGTGGCCGCGAGCCGGAAGAAACGCCTCGAGATCGACGACCTGCTGCGCATGCGCGTGCCGCGTGACGTGCAGGTGTCGCCCGACGGCAAGCACGCGGTCTACGTCGAGACACGCGTGCTCCC
>JBFJHN010000359.1:0-4351 GCA_041613275.1 Candidatus Krumholzibacteriia bacterium
CGCCGGCGAGCGGGGACGCATACGTCGTGCTCGCACACGAGGGCCACGTGTACGTGACGCGCGGTGAGGTCGAGCCGCGCGAGCACGTGAGCGTGTTCGACGGCGCAGGCGGCGAGCTGCCGGCGATCGCCGACTTCGACGACGACGGTCGCGTGGAGCTCGTGTCCTCGACCGCGGATGGCGCGCGACTGCTGCGTTTCTTCGAGGACGTGCGCGGCCCCCACAGCCTGCGCAGCGAGTCGCTCGGCGCGAACGCGCTGCGCCTGACCTGGGCTTCGGGAAGCGCAACGCCGTCACGCGTGCAGCGCCTGGCTCCCGGGGATCCGGTGACCCTCGGAGAGACGAGCGCCCACGTATGGGTCGATTCGACGCTGCAGGCGTTCATGCCCGCGATGTACCAGATCCACGCGGTGGAGCAGGGCGAGCTGCGCGGTGCGTCGAACGTCGTGCAGGCGCAGGCGCAGCCGCGGCCGCGCCTGCGCGCGGCTTACGTGACCAGCGCCAGCAGCCTGCGCCTGCGCTTCAGCAATCCGCTGCACGCCGACGGCTTCGCAACCCGACGCGTGCGCGTGCGCGACGCCGACGGCATGGAACACGCCATCGTCTCGTTGACGCTCTCCGAGCACGATCGTTCGCTCGACGTCGTCTTGGCCGGTGCGCTCGCGTGCGGCACGGTCGACGTCGAAGCCGACAGCCTGCGCGACGACCAATGGGGGCTGCTCGATCCGCCGCAGAGCGCGACGCGAACGACGCGCACTTGTCCTGTCGCTTCTTTCCACGTCGCGCGCATCGAGCCCCGTGCGCAGGCGCCGGCGGGCTTTCGCCTCGAGTTCAATCGCGCGCCGGAGGCCGCCGCGCTCGAGGTCGCGACCTACGAGGTGCGCTGGAACGGCGCGCCCGTGCCGTTGCAGTCGGTCCAAGCCGTCGACGCGCGGCGGGTCGATCTGTTCGTGACGCCGGGGACGACGCTGCAGGGTTTCGGCATCGCCTACGAAGTGCGCATCGACGCCGCGCTGCGAGCCGCGGACGACGGCGCGCTGCAAGAGGACGCCGGCCGCGTGCATCGCGTCTACGTGCAGGGCCAAGGCGCGCCGCAGGTGTTCGCCTATCCCAACCCGGCGAAGGCCAGCGATGACGCCATCGTCTTTGCCGACGCCGCACAGGACACGCGCATTCGGATCTACAACCTCGAAGGCGAGCTCGTGCGCGAGCTCGACGACAGCCGCGGCGGTGGCCTGCGCTGGGATCTCCGCCATCGAGACGGCCGTCCGGTGTCGAGCGGCGTGTACCTCTTCGTGGCGCGCGACTCCCGCGGCACGATGCGCGGGCGCGTTGCCATCCTGCGCTAGGCCGTGCACTCCGCTGCGGGTGCGCATGGAGCGCTTTGTTCGGCGAGAAGTGCCGTCAGACGCCGGACGCGTCCCAGCGTGCCGTCGTGAAGCTGCCGTTCTCGAGCACTGCGTACGAGAAGAGCTCGAGCCAGTCGCCCAGAACGACGAGCTCGCCGCCTTCGAGCTGCTTGTGCACCTGGGTGTGCACGTGACCCATGACCAGCGCGTCGTAGCCGCGATCGAACGTCTCACGCGCGGCCGCGTCCAGGCGCGCGGCGTCGATGGGACGATTCGACGTGCGCGCGTGCGAGGCGCGATCCATGCGTCGGGCGAGGGCGTAGAGCACGTCGGGATGCAGCACGCGCGCCACACCGGTGGTGATGGGGTGGCGCAAGACGCGTTTCAACAGCTTGTAGCCGTGGTCGCCGGGGCCGGCGCCGTCGCCGTGCAGCACGCGAATGCGCCGCGATTGCGCGCGCAGGTCCAGCCCGTCGCGATGCGTTTCGATCCCCAGCTGCTCGCGGAAGAAGCCGCTGCGCCAGAAGTCGTGGTTGCCCGCGACGTAGTCGATGGCCGTCCCCGCGCGGCGCAGGCGCGCCAAGGCCTCCAGAAGGTCGAAGTAGCCCTTGGGGATCGTCGAGCCCAGGTCGTACCAGAACTGGAAGAGGTCGCCGGCCACGACCAGGCGCTCGGCGCCGGCGATGGAGTCGAGGAAATCCACGAACGTCTGGCGCCTTCGACGCTCCGCGGCGTCCAACGGAAGGGCAAAGTGGGCGTCGGAAACGAACACGATCTTCGCGCTCGACACCTTTCGAACCTCCGGGTGTATGCTGCGGAAAGAGCGCCAGGCGAACGCACGCTAGCAAGAGCCCGGGTGCCGGACAACCCCGACGGGCAAGACGAAAGGATTACGGACATGAGAGAGCCCAGCGATCGCACGCTGTGGGAACGTGTCGGCGAGAGCCTCCAGGAGTGGTACTCGGAGGCCGTCGGCTGGACGGGAGAGAAGGCGCGCATCGGCGTCAAGAAGGTCGACATCCTCGGCGTGCAGCACAACATCAAGCGCAGCATGACGCACCTCGGTGGACGCGTGTACGACCTGATGCAGCGCGACCTGCCGGTCGAAAGCGACGAGCAGGTGCAGCGCATCGTCAGCGATCTGCGCGGCTTCGAAGACGAGCTCGCGGCGCGCGAGCGTGAGATCGATGCGCTGCGCAACAGCCGTCGCGCAGGAGAGGGACGTGGCGCGGAGGCGGAAGGCCCCGAGCCGACCTCGGAGGCCGAAACGGTGGCCTCGGGCGACACGGGGCGCGACTCCGGCCCGACGCCGACGTCGTCGTCGTGAAGCCGTGGGGGGCCGCGTTGACGGGCCTCGAAGACGCGCCGTAGACTCGGAACGAGCTCCGGTTCGAACCCGGTTGCCGGATTTCCCGCGGGCGCACGAGGCCCGCGTCTTGTTGGCAGGCGATGCGAGTCGGAGCCCTCGCCGGGCGCAGCCCACTCCACCGCGATCGAGCATCTCCGGAGGACGCATGCCCATCCCCTGCTGCGCGCGGGCGCGCACCCGTTCCGGCGCCGGCCGTACGCAAGGACGTGCGAAGCGCAAGACGCGCAACGCCTGGTGCGCACTGATCACAACTCTTCTTTTCACGAGCGCGGCTGCGGCTCAGCCGGCGGCGCGCGTGCAGTCGGGCCCCTATGCGACGGTCGAGGGCGTGCACAGCCCGTTTGCGCGCGTCGCCCAGATCGTCAGCCCCTCGGTGGTGTTCATCGAGGTGCGGCGCGAAGGCGCGAGCGCCGCACGCCAGGGTCCGTTCGACGAGTTCTTCCGCGACCTCAACCCCCGCCGCGGCCACCGCGAGCTGCCGGGATCGGGCTCCGGATTCGTCATGGACGGACGCGGCTTCGTGATGACGAACAACCACGTGGTCGAAGGGGGCGAGAACATTCGCGTCACCTTCCTGAACGGACAGGAATACGCCGCCGAGATCGTCGGGCAGGATCCGCGTACCGACGTTGCGGTGCTGCGCATCACCGAGCCCTCGCGCGACGGCAAGCCGTTTCCCGCGCTGGTGCTCGGCGACAGCGACGAGATCCTCATCGGCGACTGGGCCATCGCCGTGGGCAACCCGTTCGGCTCGCAGCTGGCGGGGTCGGTCACCGTGGGCGTCATCAGCGCCAAGGGACGTTCCGGGCTCAACCTCGTGGGCGTCGACGCCGACGTCGACCTGCAGGACTTCATTCAGACCGATGCCTCGATCAACTTCGGAAACAGCGGCGGACCGCTGGTGAACATCCGCGGCGAGGTCATCGGCGTGAACACCGCCATCAATGCCATGGGCCAGGGCATCGGCTTCGCCATCCCGGTCAACATGGCGGCCGACGTGGCCCAGCAGCTCATCGACACCGGTCGGGTGCGACGCGGCTACCTGGGCATCCGTTCGGTGCAGCTCACGCGCGCCCGCGCCGAGCAGATGGATGCTGAGATCGATCAAGGCATCCTCGTGCAGGATGTGCGCGACGACAGCCCGGCCGAGAAGGGTGGCCTGCGTCCCGACGACATCATCGTCGAGTTCGACGGGCGGCCGGTGACGCGGAGGAGCCAGTTCCGCATTTTCGTGGCCGATACCCGGGTCGGAACCACCGTTCCGGTGCGGGTTTACCGGGACGGTCGCTTCGTCGACCTCGAAGTCACGATGGGCGAGTACTCCGAGGCCGCAGTGGCCGAGGAGGTCGAAGCCGTGCCCTGGCTGGGGATGATGGTCGAAGACGTCACCTCGCGGCAGGTGCGCGAACAGTACGATCTCCAGGCGGAGGAGCGCGGCGTCGTGGTCACGGAGGTGGAGCCCGAAAGCCCGGCGGCCGAGCAGGGCCTGGCGCCTGGAATCGTCATTTTGGAGATCATCGACCAGGAAATCTCGGGCGTTTCGGATTATAATAGGGTGATCCAAGAGCTTCGGGACCGGCGACGGCCGGTCACCCTGAAGGTCAAGGAAGATGGCACCGTTCGGTACGTGAAC
>JBFJHN010000360.1:0-4336 GCA_041613275.1 Candidatus Krumholzibacteriia bacterium
ACCGGAACGAACTTTTCGTCGCTGCGCTCGTCCAAAGAGCGCCTGTCGACCGGGGGCACGCCGAGCGGCCCGGTCAGCTTCATGCGCGGCTACGACGCCTTCGCAGGCGTCATTCGTTCGGGCGGCAAGACGCGACGTGCCGCCAAGATGGTCATCTTGAACGCCGACCACCCGGACATCCTCGAGTACATCAACTGCAAGGCGGACGAAGAGCGCAAGGCGTGGAAGCTCATCGACGCCGGCTACGACGGTGCCTTCGCCGGCGAGGCCTACAGCTCGGTGTTCTTCCAGAACTCGAACAACAGCGTGCGCGCCACCGACGACTTCATGCGCGCGGTCGAGCACGACCTGGAGTGGTCCACGCGCATGGTCACCACCGGTGACCCCTGCGAGACCCATCGGGCGCGTGACCTGATGAAGGCGATCTGCGACGCGGCCTGGGTCTGCGGCGACCCCGGCATGCAGTTCGACACCACGGTCAACGAGTGGAACCCGTGCATCAACTCCGAGCGCATCAACTCGTCGAACCCGTGCTCGGAATACATGTTCCTCGACAACTCGGCCTGCAACCTCGCATCGATCAACCTCATGAAGTACCGGCGCGAGGACGGCAGCTTCGACGTCGAGGACTTCAACCACACCGTCGACGTCATGATCACCGCCATGGAGATCCTCGTCGGCAACTCCAGCTACCCGACGGAAGCGATCACCAAGAACAGCCACGACTTCCGTCCGCTGGGGCTGGGCTACGCCAACCTCGGCGCCTACCTCATGTCGAACGGCATGCCGTACGACAGCGACGCCGCGCGCGCGGTCTCGGGCGCCATCACCGCACTGATGTGCGGGCGTGCCTACCGCCGCTCGGCCGAAATCTCCGACGTCGTCGGCCCGTTCGCGCGCTACGAGGAGAACGCCGACTGCTTCCTGCGCGTGATGAACAAGCACGCAGCCGCCATCGACGGCATCGATACGCAGTACGTCGACGCCACGCTGCTCGGCTCGGCGCGCGAGGCCTGGACCGACGCCATCGCTCTCGGCGAGGTCACGGGCTATCGCAACGCGCAGGCCAGCGTGCTCGCCCCCACGGGCACCATTGCCTTCATGATGGATTGCGATACGACCGGCGTGGAGCCGGACATCGCGCTGGTGAAGTACAAGAAGCTGGTCGGCGGCGGCGTGTTCAAGATCGTCAACAACACGGTGCCGATGGCGCTGCGCAAGCTGGGTTACGCCGAGGACGACGTGCAGAGCATCGTCGACTACATCGATGCCAACGACACCATCGAGGGCGCGCCCGCGCTGCGCGAGGAGCACCTGCCGGTGTTCGACTGCGCCTTCGAGCCGGCGAAGGGCAGCCGCTCGATCCACTACAAGGGTCACGTGTACATGATGGCCGCCACCCAGCCGTTCCTGTCGGGCGCCATCTCCAAGACGGTGAACCTGCCGACCTCGGCCACGCCGGAGGAGATCGGCGCCGTCTACATGGAAGCCTGGAAGCTCGGGCTCAAGGCCATCGCCGTTTACCGCGACGGCTGCAAACGCACGCAGCCGCTCAACACCAGCCTGGAAAAGTCGGACGACAGTCGTGCCACCGAGGACCGCAAGGCCGTGCGCCGGCGGCTCGACGACGAGCGCCAGTCGGTGACGCACAAGTTCTCGATCGACGGACACGAGGGCTACATCACGGTGGGGCTGTACGCCGATGGCACGCCGGGTGAGATCTTCATCACCATGGCCAAGTCGGGCTCGGTGGTCTCCGGACTCACCGACTCCTTCGCCACCTCGATCTCGCTGGCGCTGCAGTACGGCGTGCCGCTCGAGGCCCTGATCAAGAAGTTCGTGCACACGCGCTTCGAGCCGGCGGGCCGCACGGGCAACCCGCAGATTCCGCTGGCCAAGTCGATCACCGACTACATCTTCCGCTGGCTGGCGCTGAAGTTCGTTCCGGATCTCGCCGACGAGGTCAACTCGGCACACCGCATCGTGCCGGACGGCAACGGCAACGGCGCCACGCACGCGCCCGAGGAACGCGCGGTCGGCGGCCAGCCGACGCCGCCGCGTCCCGGAGCGTCGGCGGGTGCCAGCGTGCGCTCGCACGAGCAGCAGGTGTTCCAGCACCAGTCCGACGCGCCCGCGTGCAGCGAGTGCGGCTCGATCATGGTGCGCAACGGAGCCTGCTACAAGTGCTTGAACTGCGGCATCACGAGTGGTTGCGGCTGAGCCGCGATGGTGCGTGATGGCGTGACGAGCCGGGACGAGCCCACGGGCCGCGCACGGAGCAGCAGCGTCCGCGGCCTTGTGTGGAAAACCTCGCTTCGGCTCACGCGGGGGCAGTTGTGCCGGTTGCGCCGAGCCCGGCACGGCTGATACGCTCGGCCTCTCTTCGACATGTCGAGCGGCCGAGGCCATTCAACGGGCAGGGAGTGACGGATGTCTCTGGTTGCGTTTACCCAGCGCGCCGAGCAGAGCTTGCTGAACATTCTCAGTGAGCGTTTGGATGACACTCTCCTGATCGTGGACGTACGCGAAGAAGAAGTGCAGCTCTCGTTCAAGAACGAACGCGAGATCGAGTCGTTGCAGCGGAACGTCGAGATGATCGGACCCTTCCGCGTCCCCCTCGGGGAACGGGAGACCACCATGTTCGTGCGCGAGCGCCAGCCCGCGCCCAACGGGGTGTACGAGCTCGACTACTTCGCTTGTGGCGGCCCGCCCTGCTTCCAGCTGCGGCCCACGGAGGACTGAGCACGTACCCGTTTCGAGACCAGCCGTTTCTGTACACTGAGGCCCGGCGCTCCCACGCCGGGCCTCGGCGTATGGGGCCACGAGGAGAGGCATGTCGCGCGTCATCCTGCACGTGGACATGGATGCGTTCTACGCCGCGGTTGAGGTGCGTGAAGATCCGTCGCTCGCCGGCAAGCCGCTCATCATCGGACATCGTGGCGCGCGCGGCGTCGTGGCCACCTGTTCCTACGAGGCGCGCGTCTTCGGCGTGCGCTCGGCGATGCCGTCGGTGACGGCCGAGCGCTTGTGCCCGCAGGGCGTGTGGATGCCGTCGCGCATGGCGCTGTATGCGGGCGTGTCGCGCGACATCCGCAAGCTTTTCGACGCGGTGACGCCGTGCGTCGAGCCGGTGTCGATCGACGAAGCGTTCCTCGACCTGAGCGGCATCGCACGCACCCTCGACGACGGGCGTCGATTGGCGCAGGATCTCAAGCAGCGCATTCGCGACACCCAGCAGCTCACCGCCTCGGTCGGAGTCTCGCCGAACAAGTTCCTGGCCAAGGTGGCTTCCGATCTCGACAAGCCCGACGGTCTGGTCGTCCTGGGCCACGAGCAGCTCCCCGATCTCCTGTGGCCGCTGCCGATCGAGCGCCTCTGGGGCGTCGGACCGAAGACGGCGAAGCGCCTGCGCAAGCGTCGCATCGCCACCATCGGCGACCTCGCCCGCGTGCAGGAGGCGGTGCTGCGCGGCATCGTCGGCGCGCGCAGCGCCAAGCACCTGCGCGCGCTGGCGCACGGACAGGACGAGCGCCCCGTCGAGCCCCAGCGCGACACCAAGTCGATCTCCGAGGAGCGCACCTACACCCAGGACCTGGTCGATGCCGACGCCATCGACCGCGCGTTGCTGCAGCGCGCCGAAGGCGTCGCGCGCGAGCTGCGCCGGCACGGTTGGGTCGGACGCACCGTGCACTTGAAGGTACGCACCGGCGACTTCACCACGTGGACGCGCGCGCACACCTTGCCCGAGCCCACCGACCTGGCCGAGGTCCTCGTCGACGCGGCGCGCCGTCTTTTCGCCGAGCGCATCGACCTGGGGGCGCGAGGCGTACGTCTGCTCGGGCTCGGCGTGAGCGGGCTCGAGCCCGCCGGCCGTGCGCAGGCCGAGCTCTTTCCGGACGCGCACCAGGAGCGCGTGCGCCGTGCGGCACAAACGGCCGATGCGCTGCGCGAACGCCTGGGGCCCGACGCCCTCGTGCGCGCTCGGCTGCTGCCGCGACCTTCGGCGGATTCGGAGGACTCGACGTGATCGTCATGAAGTTCGGCGGCACCTCGGTGGCCGATGCCGACGCCTTGGCGAGACTCGCGGCCATCGTGCGCGTGCGGCGGCTCGACCGACCGCTCGTCGTGGTCTCGGCCTTGGCCGGCGTGTCGGATCAGCTGAGCCAAAGCTGCGCGCCCGACGGCACGCGCGATGCCGCGCGCGTGCGCGCCGCGATCGACGCGCTCGAGCGCCGCCACCGGGCGCTTCTCGCCGAGGTCGGGGGCGACGCCGAAGCCCTCGATCCTTGGTTGGACGCGTTGCGCCGCGGTCCCGACGGTGACGGCGCCTCCGCGC
>JBFJHN010000361.1:0-4334 GCA_041613275.1 Candidatus Krumholzibacteriia bacterium
CGGCGGCGTCCGCTCCGGCCAGGTCTGCGAGACCGTCGCGCACGAGCCGGTGGACCTCCTGCGCCTGCTCGGGCGTGGCGTTGCGCCCGGTGCCGATGGCCCAGACGGGCTCGGAGGCCAACGTCACGCGCGCGAACCCGTCGGCGTCCAGGCCTTCCAGACTGCCGCGCACCTGATCGGTGACCACGCGGGCGGTCACGCCGGACTCGCGCTCGTCGAGCGACTCGCCGACGCAGACGATCGGACGCAGGCCGGCGCCGAGCGCCGCGTGCAGTCGGCGCGCAACGCTCGCATCGTCGTCGCCGAAGTGCGCGCGCCGCTCGGAGTGACCGAGGATGACCCAGTCGCAGCCGGCATCACGCAGCATCGCGGGCGCGATCTCGCCCGTCCAGGCGCCGGACGTCTCCCAGAAGACGTTCTGGGCTCCGAGCCCGACCGGCGTCTCGTGGACGATCTCGCGCACGGCGGCGAGGCTCACGAACGGCGGACAGACGACGACCTCGACGTCGTCCCGGCTGCCCAAGACTCCGTTGCGGATCTCCAGCGCCAGCTTGCGCGCTTCGGCCGGACCGCAGTGCATCTTCCAATTCCCCGCAATGAGTGGTGTGCGCACGCCGTCCTCCCGGCTCAACGATCGGTGAGCGCCGCCACGCCGGGCAGCTCTTTGCCTTCGAGAAACTCGAGCGACGCTCCGCCGCCCGTCGACACGTGTGTGACGCGATCGGAGAGACCCAGCTGCGCCACCGCCACCGCCGAGTCGCCGCCGCCCACCACGGTCGTACCGCCGCGCTCCGTGGCGCGCGCCATGGCTTGGGCGATGGCGTCGGTGCCGCGGCGAAACGGCTCGACCTCGAAGACGCCCATGGGTCCGTTCCAGAACACGGTGCGCGCCTCGAGAATGTGCTTCGAGAAGTCGTCGATGGTCTTGGTGCCGATGTCGACGCCGATCCAACCCTCGGGGATGTCGGTGACCAGCACCGTCTTGCTGGCTGCTGCATCGTCGATCGATTCGGCAACCACGGTGTCCTGCGGCAGAAGCAGCTGGAAGTCGCGCGACTTGGCCTCGCGCAGGAGCCCTCCGGCGGTGTCCAGCATTTCGCCGTCGACCAGGCTGCCGCCCACCTCGAAGCCCAGCGAGCGGAAGAACGTGTACATCATGCCGCCGCCGATGAGCAGCGCGTCGACCTTCTCGAACAGACGCTGGATGACGTCGATCTTGCCGCGGATCTTCGCCCCGCCCATCACCGCCACGAACGGCCGCTCCGGATTCTCCAGCGTGTCGCCCAGATAGCGCAGCTCGCGCTCCATGAGCAGCCCCGCGGCGCACTGGTCGAAGAAGCGCGTGACGCCCACCGTGGACGCGTGGGCGCGATGCGCGCTGCCGAAGGCGTCGTTGACGTAGACGTCGGCATAGCGCGCCAGATGCTCGGAGAACTCAGGATCGTTGTCGGTTTCGCCGGGGTGGAAACGCAGGTTCTCGAGCAGAAGCACCTCGCCGGGCTTGAGCGCGTCGACGATCATGCGCGCTTCGTCACCGACACAGTCGGGCGCGAACTTGATGGGCGCGTCGATGTACTGCGTCAGCCGATCGGCGACCGGCCGCAGACCGTACCTCGGGTCCCGTTTGCCGTCGGGGCGCCCCAGGTGACTGATGAGAATGGGCGTGCCGCCGCGCTCGAGGATGCGGCGGATCGTCGGCAGGCTGCTGCGGATGCGCCGGTCGTCGGTGATCGCGCGCTGCTCGTCCATGGGCACGTTGAAGTCCACGCGCACCAGGACACGCTTGCCGTCGACGTCGAGACCGTCGAGTGCGAGCTTGGGCAACCGGAGTCCTTCCTGCGTGTCGCGGCGGGGCCGCGGACCGCTCACACGAGCGTCTCGACGATCTCGGCCATGCGCTTCGAGTAGGCGAACTCGTTGTCGTACCAGGCCACGACCTTGACCATGCGATCCCCCAGCACGGTCGTGGACATGGCATCGAACACCGAAGAGTGCGGGTTGCCGCTAATGTCGCTCGACACCAGCGGCTCCTCGGAGTATTCGAGAACCCCCTGCAGCGGCGCCTTGCTCGCGGCCTCGCGCACGGCGGCGTTGACCGCGTCCTTGGTCACCGGCCGATCGAGCGTCACGACGAGATCGACGACCGAGCCGTCGCTCACCGGCACGCGCATGGCCATGCCGTCCAGGCGTCCCTCGAGCTCGGGAAGCACCTTGGTTACCGCCACCGCGGCGCCGGTCGTGGTGGGAATGATGTTCACCGAAGCCGCGCGCGCGCGGCGCAGATCCTTGTGCGGCAGGTCGAGAATGCGCTGATCGTTGGTGTAGGCGTGCACCGTGGTCATCAAACCGTGCTGCACGCCGAAGGCCTCGTGCAACACCTTGACCACCGGGGCGAGGCAGTTGGTCGTGCACGACGCCGTCGAGACGAGGTGGTGGTTGTTCTTGTCGTAGCGCTGATCATTGACGCCCTTGACGATGGTGATGTCTTCGCCCTTCGCGGGTGCAGAGATCAGCACCTTGCGCGCGCCCGCCTCGAGGTGTTTGCCCGCATCGTCGCGCTTGGTGAACAGCCCGGTCGATTCGATGACGACGTCGACGCCCAGCTCCTTCCAGGGCAGCTTCGCCGGATCGCGTTCGGCGAGAACGCGCACCGTGCGATCCCCCACCTGCAGCGCGCCGTCGACGGCCTTCACCGGCACCGGGAACGATCCGTGCACCGAATCCCGCTTCAGCAGGTGCGCCAGCGTCGGCGTATCCGTGATGTCGTTGACCGCGACGATCTCGACGTTGCGATTGTCGTACAGATGACGGAACACCAGCCGGCCGATCCGACCAAATCCGTTGATCGCCACCTTGAGTGCCATGCGTTTGCCTCCAGTTCGAACGACCGTGCTGCAAGTCCGATGTCGGTCTCGGGTGTCGGGGGGCGCGGCAGGATCCCGAAATCGTCGAGGTCCCTCGCTCCGTAGTCGGTGTGCTTCTTCTTACCACACTCGCGGCCCACGACCTAGCGTCAGGATGGGTGCGCCGGCACGGCGACAGGCGGGTCCCAGGGCGCCGCGTCGCGGGCGCGGCACAGACCGAGGAAGACGCTGCGCGCGCCCCAGCGCGGGCCCAACGCGGCGCGAGCCGCATCCCGTGTGGATCCGGTGGTGACGACGTCGTCCACGAGCACGATGCCGATGCCGGCGTCGTACCCCGCCGGGCCGCGCACGAAGGCGTCGCGCACCTCGATCCGACGTTCGGCGTGCGCCAATCGCGCCAGGGGCTGCGTCGGCTTGTGTCGCGCGAGCAGCGACTCCCACACCGGCAGCCCCAGTCGGGCACCGACATCGCGGGCCAGAAGCGCGCTCTGGTTGAAGCCGCGCGCCGCCAGCCGCTCGGGATGCAGCGGCACCGGAACCAGAACGTGCGGGGCGCGGGGCAGGCGGCGCGCGACGCGCGCGAGGCGGGCGCCGAACCACGGCACGAGCTCCGTGCAACCCTCGTATTTGAGCGCGTGCACCAGGCGAAACAGCGCTGGGCTGGGTGCGAAGGCGGCCAGATCGTGCGCGCCTGCCCCGCACGGCGTCACCGTCGCCAGCTGACTGCAGCACGTCGGACACAGAAGCCGAAGCGGCAGGCTGAAGCCGCCGACGAGCGGGCGTCGCAGGCGACCGTCGTGCAGGCGCGAGGGTACGGGCGCGGCGCCGGCGTCGAGCTCCGACGCGCCACAGTGCAAGCACGTCTCGGGAAACACGAAGGCCGCAACGTCGTCGACGAGCGTCGAAGCAAGTCGCGCGAGAGTTCGCGTCGCCCGTAGCCGTCGCATCGTGCCGAGGTTTCCGGGGTGCGGGTCAGCGCGAGCTCAAGCTGCGCTTCATGAGCTCGACCGGCGGCTCGTGGTGCGTCCACGCGCGCAGGGACGCTGCGCCCTGGTGCACGAGCATGTCGCGACCGTCGGCGCAGCGCAGGCCCAGGGCGCGGGCCTGCCGCAGGAGCGTGCTCTCGCGCGCGTAGATCATCTCGAGCACGAAGAGCTCGTGGGAAGCGCCGTCGAGGGCGACCGGAGGCAGATCTGCGGCGCGCATGCCGAGCGATGTCGTCTGCACGAGCACCCGGGCTTCCCGCAAGCGTTCCGCGCTCAGGAGATCCAATCCCCCCGCGTAGGTCGCAGGCCGGCGATCGGGGGCACGCACGAGCAGCGTCTCCAACAAGTCCCTGGCGTTCTTCGGCGTGCGGTTGACCACGCCGAGCGTCGCGGCTGTTGCCTGCACGGCGGCCCAGGCCGCGGCGCGCGCCGCACCGCCTGCTCCGACCACCACCACGGCAGCGTCGCGCATCGAAATTCCGGC
>JBFJHN010000362.1:0-4332 GCA_041613275.1 Candidatus Krumholzibacteriia bacterium
CTGCCCGGTGACGAAGGGTCGGATGCGATCGACGCGCGTCGTCTGCGCGAGCGTGTTCTCGCGGCACGCGCGCGTCAGACGCGTCGCTACTTCGGCTGGCCCGAAGTTTCGTGCAACGCGCAGGCGACGCCCGCCATGCGCGAAACCGTGCTGCGCGCCCGTCGCGAGGCACTGCAGCTTCTGCGTCGTGCGATGCGGCAATGGGAGCTGAGCCTGCGCGCCTACGATCGGACTCTGCGGGTGGCGCGTACGATCGCCGACCTCGACGGCGCCAGCGACGTCGACGCTCAGCACGTCGCCGAGGCGCTGCGCTATCGCGTGCCGAAGCCTTCGTGAGCGCATCGCGGGCTCGACGATGTGTCATCGCGTGTCGAGGGGCGGAATGGTCTGACAAATAGACCATAGGTTTCGAGCAACCACCCACGCACCGGGTTCAGAATCTCAGAACAGACGAGCGAGGTTGCATCCCACCTCCTCGCGCGGTGCGCCACCCCGTGGGAGGTCGGATCGCGCCAGGCCCGGGAGCCGTCGCTTGGAGTGTCCCATTGGACCCGGGGGAGCGTGATGAGCGTGGAAACGTTCCTGGGGTCTGCGGGGCTTCTTTTCGTGGGCACGATCACGCCCGGGCCCAATAACCTGATCGTCATGCATGCGGCCGCGACGCAGGGATGGACCGCCGTGACCCGCCTCGTCGTGGGCATCGTGCTCGGCGGCGTTGTGCTGCTGCTCCCGGTCGCGGGCGGCGTGGCTTCGCTCGTCCGTTCGCAGCCCGCGCTCGCGCTCTATATCGCCGTGGCGGGATGCATCATCCTGATCGCGCTCGGCGCCGGCATGATTGCAAGCGCGCGTGCCGAGCGCACCATGGACACCGCGTCCGCGCAGCGAACCGCGCGTGCGTGGGAGGTGTTCACGTTTCAGTTTCTCAATCCCAAGGCATGGGTCCTGGTGCTCACGGTGACGTCTGCGACGCAATCGACGTACGGCACGGGCGCTGCGCTCTCGATCCTGTTGCCCCTGTTCATCGTGATCCCGACGGCGTGCCTGTGTCTTTGGTCCGTGCTCGGTCTCGTGATGATGCGTCGCTTGCGACGCCGATCGGCTCGTCGAGCGTTCAACATGACGATGGGTGCGTTGCTCTGTGCATCGGCGGTGCTGCTTCTCGTCGAACAGGTCGTCGGGACGTGAAGGATCGACTGCTCCAAACCGGAAGATGCGATCGGAGAGAGACGGTGCGCATCATCGTGGTTCGAATGGGGCTCGCCGGCTTGCTTCTCGCGGGCACCGTTCCGGCGGGCGCGCAACAAGTGGCCGACTCGACATTCAGCCCCGTGATCGAATCGCCGGAGTACGAACCGGCAAGCGGCCCGCGCGTCGTCATCGATGCGGCGCACCTGAACTTCCACACCGCGGACGGCGGATACGCCCCGTTCGCGAACCTTCTGCGCTTCGACGGATACGTCGTCGAGGCAAACCACGCGCCGTTTTCGGCGCCGTCGCTCGAGCGCGTCGACATCCTGGTCATCGCGAACGCGATGCACGAGACGAGCGAAGCCGATTGGGCGCCACTCCCGAGCCTTTCGGCCTTCGAGGACGCCGAGATCGTCGCGGTCGAGCAATGGGTGCGTGCGGGAGGCTCGCTGCTGCTCATTGCGGATCACATGCCGCTCGCCGGTCACGCCGAAGTGCTGGCCGCCGCGTTCGGAATTCGCTTCCAGAACGGATTCGCGCTGGACGCCTCGGGTCGAGGTCAGATCACGTTTCGCCGCTCCGACGGGTCGCTCTCCGAACACGCCATCGTGCACGGACGCAACCCGGGCGAAAGCGTGGATTTCGTCACCACGTTCACCGGTCAGGCGTTCCGAGTCGACGCGCGTGTCGAAGCCGATCCGCTCTTGATCCTCTCGGACCGCTACGAGCTTCTGCTTCCCCCCGTGGCGTGGGAGTTCTCGGATTCGACGCCGCGCATTCCTGCTGCCGGACTCCTGCAGGGAGCCGTGCTCCGACACGGCCAAGGCCGCGTTGCGGTCTTCGGTGAAGCCGCGATGTTCACTGCACAGCGGGCGGGACCCGACAAGGTCGCCGTGGGAATGAACGCAGCCGACGCGCGACAGAACGGGCGCTTCGCGCTCAACGTCCTGCTTTGGCTCAGCAACAGGCTGGTCGAGCGCGGGCCGTAGCCGAGCCGCCCCGCGCCCGTGGTCCAGAACCGCGCTCGCGGGCTTTCCTGCGTCGACGCAGGTCGGAGCTAGCGGTACAACGACTTGATCGCGTCCCAGTGCGTGTTCACGAGGGCGACGGGGGCTACCGAGTAGCCGCCGCACGATCGCACGCGAGCCCCAGCGGGAAGGTCCAGGAACAGAACCCGACCGTCGAGGTATGAACGCGCGGTGCTTTCCCAGGAAGACATCCAGAGGCCGTAGGAAAGCGTGAAAGGAGTGTTCGTCTCGATCGTGACGTGGAGGTCCAGCGTCCAATCGAGGTCCGGCCACCAGCCATCCCAACCGTCCACGTCCTGCGCGACGTACTCGCCTTGGACCAGGTCCAGCGCGCCGGTTGCAAACGCCCCGTGGTGGCCGCCCGGCTCCGCCATGAATCCGGTGACGTGAAGGCGAACGGTACAGTCGATGGATCCGGACTCGCGTGCGCTCACGATCTCGAACGCATCGCTGACGTCCGCCCTCGCCGCGCCCTCGAGGCACTGGCAGCCGCGCCCTTGAACGCTCACGCCGATTCGCCCGCGTTCGTGATCGAAGTACGCCGCAGAGTAGGTGCATTCGACGGCGAGGGATGTGGCATCGGAGGTCGTGATCTCACCCTCGCATGCGAGCTGTGCTTCGGAGCACGGTGCCGCGGTGCGCGCCGAGCTCGCGACAACGGCCAGACACAGTGCAAAGGTCGGCACCTTGCGCCCCCGCGCATTTCGCATCCACACGATCCGCACGAGACCTTCCCAGGGTCCTGAGACCGACACTCGGACTCACGTCATCGCAACACGCTGCCGTCGACAAGGGAGCACACTTTCATCCGCAGGCCTACCCGATTTCCCGGGACCGCGCAACCTCGTGTGGCAGTTTCACGTCTGGTAGGGTTCCGGGGCGATGCACCAAGGGGGGAGTCATGCGCCCGAGCCTCTTCGCGCAAATGCTGCGCATCCGGATCTCCGTTTTCGCCATCCTGACCGCTTGGACCGCCTCTGCGGTCGCCGACGATCTCGCGACGCGGATCGACGCGTGGCTGCAGCCCTACGTCGAGATCGATCATCTGTCCGGTTGCGTTCTCGTTGCGCGTGGCGAGGACGTCGTCTACGACAGGTGCTTCGGTCTTGCGAACCGGGAGCTCGGTGTTCGCAACACGCCCGAGACGCGCTTCGCGGTGGCGAGCGTGACCAAGCCGCTGCAGCTGGTCCTGCTGGCGCGGCTCGTCGAAGAGGGCGCGCTGGCGCTCACCGATTCGCTTACACGCTGGCTGCCCGACTTCCCACGAGCGCACGAGATCACCGTGCTGAACCTGGCCAACCACACCGCCGCGGTTCCGCATCGCGTGACGGAAGACCACGAGGAGTCCGTGATGCGAAGCGCGGCCGACATGGTGGAGCTGGTGAAAGCGAAAGGGCTTCTCGGCGAGCCGGGAGGAGAGCGCGTCTACAGCTCGGCGGGTTTCTCGGTGTTGGCGCGCGTGCTCGAGCTCGCCGGAGGCGACACGTGGTCGGCGCTGATGCAGCGCTACGT
The DNA here is from genome assembly GCA_041613275.1 of Candidatus Krumholzibacteriia bacterium. GTDB lineage: Bacteria > Krumholzibacteriota > Krumholzibacteriia > JBFJHN01. Next base: position 3,729 of record JBFJHN010000362.1, read on the forward strand.
GTTCGAGCCCGCCGGCATGGTGCACACGGTGCATCCCGAAGATCGGAATCTCATTCCACGACGGGCCAGCAGCTACAGCTGGTCGCCGCGCGGATTGCGCAACGCTGCGCCGAAGGACCTTTCGTTCCTCGTTGGCGCCGGATCGCTGTACTCGACGCCACGGGACCTGTGGCGTGCGGTGCGCGCCACGGTGAACGGAGGATACGGGTCCAACGCGCAGGCCTACGTCGTGCGCCAACGCGAAAGCTTCGGTTGGAACGGTGTGACGAACGGCTACCGCACGTTCGTGAATCACGACTCGACGACCGACGTCACGGTCGTTGTGTGCGCCAACGTCGTGACGGGCGCTCTGGACCGCATCCGTGACGCCTTGCCCAAGCTCGCCGCGGGCGAAGACCCCGGCCCGGCCGACGTCCCCGACTATGACCCGGTGACCGTGACGCCCGCCGCCTTGGCGGCGTACGAAGGCCGTTACCAGCTGCGTCCCGGTTCGATTCTGAACGTGCGCGCACGCGACAGCGCCTTGTACGCCAACGAGTGGCTGCTCCTGCCGCTCGGAGACGACCGTTTCTTCAGCGTCCAGGACTACGGCGCATTGCGCTTC
>JBFJHN010000363.1:0-4328 GCA_041613275.1 Candidatus Krumholzibacteriia bacterium
AACGGGGTGACCCCGGCCTGACCCCGATTCACCGATGCGGGAAGGCTCGAGATGGGCTCCAACGTGAGGCCAGTCGGCGGAACTTCCACGCGCACGTTGGGGCTCTGGGCCACGTTGCTCTGCATCGCACCGCCCGACTGACCGACCAACGCTCGAAAGCGCATCTCGCCCGCGACATCCAAAGAGAAGCGGTACGAGAACGTGTCGACGGCAGCAGGAGCCAGGTCGAGCTGAGCCGGTGTGGCGCCGCTCAGCAGGGTGGCGGCCGATGCAGGCTCCACGACGAGCTGCAACGGGACGATCCCGTCGAGCTGCGCTGATCCGCGGTTGCGAACGACGATCTTCAGATCGACGCCCTGCCCGCGACTCACGCGCGTCGCCGATACCACCGCGCTGGCAAGCAGGTCGCTGGACGAAATCGTGTGCACCGCGGTGCCGAGAACGGGCGCGTCGACGGGACCGTCGTTCCCAGAACTCACCTGAATGCCGTCGACGGGAACGCGAAGCTGGACTTGCACGCTGTCCGTCGGAGCCGCTCCGATGTCGACACCGACGTAGAAACGCTGACCTCCGACGCCGATCTCGGTATCCAAGCCGTCGAACATTAGACCCGACGGACCGGTGGTCACGGTCCGCAGGAACGTGTCCACAGCCGGATCGAAGCTGGCGTTGTTCCAATCCGGGTCGCTTTCACGCCAGAGCGAGAGATCCAGCACGTCGACCCCGAACACGGCCGGCCGGTCCCCGACGAGCTCCAGCGCCAAGGAGTGCAGCGCGTCCGCGCTGAAACCGTTGGACGGAATGACCAGGTCCAGCGCGAGAACGTCGCGCTCGTCTCCCCCCAACGTTTGCGAGCTCACATCGCGCGACTCGACCTGCGCGCGGATGTGCCCGTCGATGACATCCTGGCCCGGCGAGTCGAGTGCGAAAGACCCGTTCGAGATGGTGGACCCGAGCGCGTAGGTGAAGGCGCTGGGATCCTCGACCCGCGCGTCGATGGTCGAACCGTCTCGTGCGCTCGTGGGCGCCAGAGAGTAGGTCACCAAGAGCCGCCGCTGTTCCAAGGGCTGCAGCGACAGCGAGAAGCCGTCGAAACGCACGCGTGAACCGGTTGGATTCACGGAGTGCAGCGGCAACTCGTCCGCGATGCCGTTCCGGTTGGTGTCGTCGTGCAGGCTCCAGACCAGGAACTCCTGCGGCTGCACGCTGCCTTGCACGGCAACCTCGACGGAGCGAAGCGTGCGTACGGTGCTGTAGCCGTTGAAGGCTTCGAGAACGAGCAGCACGCGCTGACTGGCATCAGGCGGAACCGTGTGGTTGCCCGACACCCCTGCCAGCCAGGTGATCTCGTCGGCGGTCGACAGAACGAGCGGCTCACCGCCTAGGACAGCCGCATCGTTGGGACCGTCGTTCCCGCTCGCCACCGTCACTCCGAAGCGCGGCAGTCGTGCCTGCATCGTGCGGCCGCTCTGTGCCGACGCCGAGAAATCGACCGCAACCCGATAACGCCGTGACGAGCTGGCGGGAAGCGGGAACGCGAGTCCCGTGGCTTCCCAGGTGCGCTCCCCCACCGCGATGAGCGGCGCCACGACGATGTCGCCGGGGCTCGGGACGCCATCCCCGTCGTCCTGCACCAGCCGCATGGCCGCGACGTCGAAGCGTGTCGCCGTGCCGGCGTTCTCGATGCGTAAGGCTTCGAGCACGTCGTCGTCCACGCCGTTGCTCGGAAGATCGAGGTCGAGAACGGTGACGTTGCTCGTTCCCGTGAACGAAACGCGACCCTGCAGGAAAGCGATCGCGTAGCCCTGCGCACTCTGGCCGTCGATCACCGGTGGGTCCTGGGTGCGCAGCGGTTGTGGGACCAGCACCTCGAGGCCGCCGCTGACGACGACGTCCTCGGATGCGTTGAGCTCGACGGAGATGCGTTCGGCGTCACGCACGCGGGTCGAGTCGGGCGAGAGCGTCACGAGAAACCCGATCGGCGTTCCGGCGGGGAGCGCGATATCGACCGGTGGTACAAAGGCGATTTCGTCGGCGGGTGTGTTCGCCGGATCCCATGTCGCGACGATCACGTCCTCCGGATCGATTCTTCCGTTCCGCGCCGCGTCCAACCAAAGATGCCCGCGCTCGATTTGCGCGTTGCGGTCTGCGGCCGCGCCGGTCGGACCCGACGACGTGTGCCGCAGATTCACGCGCACCAGCGTGTCCGTCTGGGCGCTCAGTGCGGTGAGCTCGATCGCGAGGACGGCCAGGTTCCTCGCCGTACGCGGAACAGGCGTGGGCAGCGCCCCGATGGCGACCTGCTGTACATCGAGCTGCCGTTGCGCCTGGATCGTGAGCGCGTGGGGATTCGACCAGCCGGTATCGACGGGGCCTTCGCGGCCGGATTCGAACTCGAGCGCGCGGGTGGGGAGCTCGAGCTGGATCGAGCGGCCTTCCGCGGCCCCCGATGCGATGTCCGCGACGATGCGGACTTCGAGACCGCCAGCGCCGACCGCGAGCCCGAGTCCGCTGGCGCTCCAGCGATTGGCGCCCGTGTGCACGAGCGGCGCCATCCGCTCCCAGGTGGAGTCCGTTCCAGGCTCCGACCGGTGTGCGCCCGAACTCGATGACTTCTGCTGCGTGCCGGCGGCACTCGTCTCCAAGTAGAGCGCTTCGACGTCGGTTCCGGTGATCGCGCTGCCGATCTGGCTCACATCGACCCGGTGCAGCGTGTCCGTCGCGCCGCCGTCGTCCGGCACGCTCAGCTGAAGCACGGGAACCGAACGCGCGCCCGGAAACGTCGTGTCGGGCGGTTGGGGCGTAAAGGCAATCTGCGCCAGGACGAGATCGCGGACGGTGCAGGAGCCTGCGCTGTCGAGCGGGAAGCCGTTGAGTGCCGAGACCGTGGGAGAGGTGCTCCACGTCAGGTCGGTGTCGGTCTCGACGGATGCGTCCAGAGCGGTCCCATGCGGCGCGGACGTGAGCGACACGTCGACCGTCACGAACAGCGTCGCGTTCTCGTCGGGTGCGAGCGAAACGGAAAGCGCAGACGCGGTCCACGCGCCTCCGATCGGCGCGCCCTCGCCAAGAGCCGCATCGGACGCCGGGTCGAAGCTGCCGTCGCCGTCATCCAGCCGCAAGCGAAGCGTCGATGCGGGGCCGGTAGAGGTGACGCGCAGCGCGGTGAGCGTATGGGACGTGGCGTCGCGGTTGGTGAAGCGGAGCGACAGGAGCAGGTGGTCGACGCCGCCCGGATTCGCCGTGATCGCTCCCACGGGGTGCGCCTCGAGCTCGACCCCGGGCGCCGGAAACGCGCGCGTGGACCCCAGGGCGACGGCGGCCACGAACGCGCAGGCCGTCCGCGCCAGGTACGAGGCGCGCGCATGCTGCCCGGTCCCCGGAAGGAACCGCCGCACGTGTTCGGAAGCCTGCTTCGCGCGTGGCGCGGAGCGAACCATGGCCTCACCCACAGCGATGGATCAAGAGTGAAAAACAGCTGTCCGGCGGGGGGGGAGCAATCCGCGTTCCCTGGTTGGCCTCAAAAGCTTGGCCAACCGGTGGGCGCCGTGAGATTCCGCGCATCCAGATGGGCACGCAAAGCGAATGTCGGGACGATGACGATGACGATGACGATGACGACGAAGAGGCGTGAGAACGACACATCGATGATGGACAGTTGATGGAAACGAGGCGATTCGCAGGGTCGCCTCGTTTTCGTGCGCGCCGAAGGCGTACGTGGCCGAGCGTGGCGTCAGACCTCGAGAACGGTCGAGCCCGTGGTCTTGCGCGCTTCGAGATCGCGGTGCGCCTGGGCGGCGTCGCGTAGCGGATACCGCTGCTTGACGTCGATGCGCACGATGCCGCGACGCACCACATCGAACAGCTCCTGCGCCGTCGCCACGTGCTCTTCGCGCTCGGCGACGTACGTCATGAGCGTCGGTCGCGTGAGGTACAGCGACCCCTTCTGGGCGAGGATCGCGGGCTCGAACGCCGGGACCGCACCCGAAGCGTTGCCGAAGCTGACCATCGTGCCGCGGGGCCGCAAGCAGTCGAGCGAAGATTCAAACGTGTCCTTGCCGACGGAATCGTAGACCACGTGCACACCGCGCCCATCGGTGAGCTCGCGCACGCGCTCGACGACGTTTTCACGCGTGTAGACGATCGGGTGCTGACAGCCGTTCGAACGTGCGATCTCGGCCTTGGCGTCGCTGCCGACGGTCCCCAGAACGGTGGCGCCGAGATGGGCGAGCCACTGGCAGGCGATCGAGCCGACGCCGCCGGCCGCGGCGTGCAGCAGCACGGTGTCCCCCGCTTGCACACGATAGGTGCGGCGCACGAGGTACTGC
>JBFJHN010000364.1:0-4325 GCA_041613275.1 Candidatus Krumholzibacteriia bacterium
AAGCGCATGTTCCTGCTGCACAACGTGCACGAAGAGGAGCCGCAGGTGTTCAAGACGCGCTGGGTGCTGTCGTATCTGCGCGGTCCGATGACGCGTGACCAGATCAAGCAGCTGATGCGCAACTACAAGGGCGCGGGTGCCGCCGGCAATGGCGCGTCCGCGCCGGGTGCCGCCACGGGCGCTCGATCGGGCGCCGCGACCGCCAGCGGCGGCGCGGGCCGGGGTGCCAAGGCCACCGCGGCGGCGGTGTCGACGCGTCCGGTGTTGCCGCCGGGGGTGCCCGAATGCTTCGTGCCCGTCGATGAGCCGCAGCCCGAGGGCGGCACGCTCGTGTATCGGCCGATGCTCTTCGGCGCGGCCAGTGTCACGTACTCCGATACGCGGCGCAGCATCGATCACACGACGCGTGCTGCGATGCTGACCACGCTCGAGGCCTCGAGCCGCGATGTCGACTGGGACGACGCGACGTGGGTGCGCATCGAGCCCGATGCGCTGGCCGACGAGCCCGAAGGCGAAGCGCAGTTCGAGGATCTCGCCGCAGACGCCACGCAGTCCAAGAGCTACACGCGTTGGCGTCGCGAGCTGCAGACATGGCTGTATCGCAATCGGCCGCTCGAGCTGTGGCGTTGCAAGGAGCTCAAGGAAATCTCCAAGCCGGGCGAGGGCGAAGGAGACTTCCGCGTACGGCTGCGCGAGAGCGCGCGCGAGGAGCGCGACAAGCGCGCCGAGAAGCTGCGCAAGAAGTACGAAGCGCGCTTCGAGCGCGCGCAGGATCGTATCCGCACGGCCGAGCACGCCGTCGAGCGCACGGGCGACCAGCACCGCGATCACAAGGCGCAGACGGCGATCTCTTTCGGCGCCGCCATCCTGGGATCGCTGTTGGGTGGACGCAAGAAGATCGGACGGACGTCACTGGGGCGCGCCACGACGGCCATGCGCGGCGTCGGCCGCTCGCAGCGTTCGAAGGCAGGCGTTGAGCGCGCGCACGAGAAGCTGGACGCCGCCAAGGCCAAGCTCGCCGACCTCGAAGCCGCCTTCGAAGAGGAAGTCGACGAGCTGAGCGAGCAGTTCGATGTCGATTCCATGGACATCGACAGCCTGACCGTGAAGCCCAAGAAGCGCGACATCGAGGTCGAACGCGTGACGCTCACCTGGATGCCGTTCTGGCAGGACGGCAAGGGTGCGCTGCGGCCCGCCGCACACCTCGCCGAGGCCGAGTGACCGAGCTTGAGCGCGACCGAAAGCAAGACGCCGCCCCCGCGAGGGGGCGGCGTCTTTCGTGAGACGTGGGACCACGCTCAGTAGCTGATGCGCGGCTCCGTCTTCTTGGCCTGATCGATCCAGCCTTGCACCAGGCTCGACGAGGGCGACGTCTTGGCGACGTGCTTCTTCTCGTTGATCTGCTGCATCGCCGTCGTCAGGTTGGCGGCGTTGCGCATCTTCAGCTCTTTGATGGTGTCGACGCCGGCTTCCTCGAGAAGCTCGGCGTACTGGCCGCCGACGCCCGAAATGCGCATCAGGTCGGCCATGTTGGCCCACTTCAGGAGCTGACTCTCCGAAATACCGGTCTGCGTCGCGACGGACTTGCGTCCCTTGGAATCGCCGCAGCGTGCGAGCAGGTCGTCGGTATTCAGGATCTTGGCGCTTTCGAGCTTCTTGCCGAACGAAGGTCCAATTCCTTCGATCTCTTCGATCTTGTAGGCCATGGTCTTCGATCCTTTCACGTCAGTACGGCCCATTCGAACGTTCTGCTTACGAACGCGCCTTCATCAGGTCGCGGATCTCGGTCAAAAGGACCTCTTGCTTCGGAGGCGTGGGAGGCGCCTTGGGCTTCTCCTCTTCCTTCTTCTTCGCCGAATTGAAAGCCTTGATCATCATGAAGATCGCGAACGCCACGATGATGAAGTCGACGATCGACTGGATGAACATCCCGTAGTTCAGCGTGGGCGCTCCGGCTTCCTGGGCTTCCGCCAAAGTCTGATACGAGCCGTCGCCGAGGTTCAAGAAGAGTTGGCTGAAGTCCACGTTGCCGAGCAGGAGGCCAATGGGCGGCATGACGACGTCTTTGACCAGCGAGCTGACGATCTTGCCGAACGCGCCGCCGATGATGATACCGACCGCCATGTCGAGCACGTTGCCGCGCATCGCGAAGGCCTTGAACTCCTTCAGCATGCTATTCCTTCCGATTGTCCGTCGCAGATTCCACGACGAGGACGTGGGTCGGCGCCCGGTCGCCGACGAGAAGCGAAATGTGTCGCTGGGCCCACTGGATACCGCATAAGCCTTTGTCGTTCAAGGAAGTTGTCGCCCGTGAACGTCCGCAGGAGAGCGTCGCGGGGGTCCCGGAGATCGGTTCCGCAGAGGCGCTCTGCAGATTCTTCGGCGCGCCCGGGCGCGTGCCGCGACATCGGTTTTGCGGCGGAGACCCGAACAAACCCTGCGCGTCCCGCGGACAGCGGCCGACGACATGCGCAGGTCTTGCGGCGACGCCTGCAGCAGGTTCTGCGGCTAGGGGTTGGCGAGCGCGGCGACCTCGCCGTGCCGGAAGCAGCCGACGAGGTGATCGTTCACCATGCCCGTGGCCTGCATGTGGGCGTAGACGATCGTGGGTCCCACGAACTTGAAGCCGCGTTGGACGAGCTCCTTGGAGATCGTCCGCGACAGCGGCGTTTGCGCCGGGATGTCGGCCAGGCGCCGGAAACGGTTCTGGATGGGACGGCCGTCCGTGAACGACCAGATCCATGCGTCGAACGAGCCGAACTCCTTCTGCACGTCGAGAAACGCGCGCGCGTTGCGCACGGCCGATTCGACCTTCTGGCGGTTGCGAATGATTCCCGGGTCTTGCAGGAGGCGTTCGATCTTGCGCGTGTCGAAGCGCGCGACCTTGCGCGGATCGAACTGCGCGAACGCCTTTCGATACCCGTCGCGTCGCTTGAGAATCGTGATCCAGCTCAGGCCGGCCTGCGCGCCTTCCAGAATCAGGAACTCGAACAGCGTGCGGTCGTCGTGCAGCGGCACGCCCCACTCGGTGTCGTGATAGGCCACGTACACGGGATCGCTTCCCGCCCAGCCGCAGCGCCCCGCCTCGCGCACGCCCATCAGGCGCCCACCGGCTGCCTTGCGCCCGCGTCGCGGGCGTCGCCATCTTCGGCCGTCTTCTCCCGTCCGTAGTAGCGGCGGAAGAAGTCCGCGGTGCTGTCGAGCAGCGACACCATCACCGGCACGAGCACGAGCGTGAGGAAGGTGGCGAACGTCAAGCCGGCGATCACCGCGATGGCCATGGGGCCCCACCACGCGGCCTGCTCGCCGCCCCAGAACAGCTCGGGCTGCAGGCGCGCGTACAGGCCGATGAAGTCGAAGTTGAGCCCGATGGCCAGGGGCACAAGCCCCAGCACCGTGGTGATCGCGGTGAGGACGACCGGGCGGAAACGCGTGCGCCCGGCCAGCAGCAGCGACTCCATGCGTCCGAGACCGTCGCGGTCGCGCAGCACCTGGATGTAGTCGATGAGCACGATGGAGTTGTTGACGACAATGCCGGCGAGGCTGATCACCCCGATCCCGGTCATGATGACGCCGAACGGCATGCGGAACACCATGAGCCCCACCAGCACGCCGACCGTGGAGAGGATGACCGAGGTCAGAATGATGAACGGCTTCGTCACCGAGTTGAACTGGCTGATGAGAATGAAGAAGATGAGCACGACGGCCGTGGCGAAGGCGCGCGAAAGGAACTCGGACGCCTCGGCCTGGTCTTCCGATTCGCCGGTGTAGCGCACCGTGTAGCCCGGCGGCAGCTGGCCGACGAAGTCTCCGAGCGTTTCCTGCACCTCGAGGAACGTGGCGTTGGCGTTGTGTGGCGCGCGAACATCGGCCGAAACCTGCACGACGCGCTCGAGATCCAACCGATTGATGCCCGCGTACGACGAGCCCACATGCCAGGTGGCGATGGAGCTCAAGGGAATCTGTTGGCCCACGTCGTCGACGATGGTGAGGTCGCCCAGCGTGTTGAGGTCGGCGCGGTCCTTCTTCGACAAGCGCACGACGATGTCGTACTCGTCCTCGCCGTCGCGGAACTTCGAGGCCTCGAAGCCGTTGATGGCGCTGCGCACCGTCGAGCCCACGTCGGTCGTGGTCAGCCCGTACAGCGCGGCGCGCTCGCGGTCCACCTGGATGGTCAGCTCGGGGCGCGCAGCGTCAAGGTTGCTGCGCAAGCCGTCCAGCTTGGCGTAGACGGGCGCGCTCTCGAGCGTGTGGATGAGGTCGTCGGAGATGCGCTGCAGGATGCGCGAATCCTCACCGGCGATCTCGATGTTCACGGGCGCGCC
>JBFJHN010000365.1:0-4324 GCA_041613275.1 Candidatus Krumholzibacteriia bacterium
CGTGGCACCGACCGTCGAGCTCACCTTCGTCAAATCTTGGCCGAATCAGCAAGACGGCATCGATGTCTCCGCGACGGAGGAAACGGTCCTGTTCCTGTCTCCGGGCGTCAAACTGGCCACCAGCACCCTCATCGTCGAGGCCCTCGCGCGGTTCCCCGTACACAATGATGTTGGGGCAATCCCCATGGAGCAGAATATGGGCGGCCTGTTCGGAGTGCGATTGCTCTTCTGATGAGGGCCACGGAGTTTCCAACGTCACAACGATGAATGGGACCGAGCCGCCGCGAACAAGAGGAATGTCTTCGCAAGCATCGCACGACCTTGATTCTCGCGCTTCCACAGCGCTCAAACCACGCGCTCCGCGCTACGAGGTTGGGACGAACTTGTACCCGTAACAGATGATCCCGGAATCCCCGTCTTCCTGAAGGCGCCGGAACTCGATCTTGACCCGGTCGCCGATTCCCATCTTCTCGACATCGCAGTCGACGATCTGCGCCGTGAGCTTGACACCGTCGTCGAGTTCGATCACCCCGACAGCATACGGTGCCTGATCCGTGAACCTCGTGGGTGCCACCCGGATGACCGTGAACGTCAAGATCTTTCCCGACTACGCCAGCATGACGTCTTCGAATTCCAAGCCTCGACACCCGTTGCACACGGTCCGAGGTGGAAAGAAGACTTTTCCACACTGCTTGCACTTGCCTGCCTCACAGCGGTAGCGCTGGGGAATCTCCCGCCAGTACCGCGCTGGTCCTATCATCGTTCTCGGCCTCCTACACGCGCTCAAAGATGTGAATGACGCTGCTTGCACCGGTGCCGCCCATGTTCTGGGTGAGGCCACGGTGTGCGTCTTTGACCTGGCGGTCGCCGCATTCCCCGCGTAGCTGCATGACCGCTTCTCGGATCTGGGCGATTCCCGTGGCACCGACGGGGTGCCCCTTGGATTTCAGCCCACCGGACGGGTTGATCGGGATTCTCCCGTCGAGCGCCGTTGCGCCCGCGGCCGCGGCTGCACCACCCGAGCCCCGGTCGAATAGCCCCAGAGCTTCCGTCACCATGATTTCCGCAATCGTGAAGCAATCATGCACCTCGCAGAACGACAGGCTGCTGACACCGACGCCCGCCTGTCGGTAGGCGTCTTCGGCAGCTCGCTCGGTCGACTGGAGCGCCGCGAGATCGTCACGATCGTGCAATGCAATGCTGTCGGTGGCGTGCGCGGAAGCAGCCACACGAACCAGCGGTCGCCCGAGCTTGCGGGCCATCTCGAGCGGGACGACGACCGCGGCAGCTGCGCCATCGGTGATGGGTGAGCAGTCCAAGACGCGCAGAGGATCGGCAACCATCACCGAACTCATGACCTGCTCTGCGGTCACCTTGCGGCGGAACTGAGCCAGCGGATTCATCGAGCCGTTCTCGTGGTTCTTCACCGCGACGGCAGCCAGCTGTTCGCGTGTCGTGTGGTATCGATGCATGTGGGCACGAGCCATCATCGCGTACAGCCCGGGAAACGTGACGCCTTGATAGCACTCGTACTCCTGATCCGCCGCCGTCGACAACGCGTAGGTCGCTGCGCCGCCGTCGACGTCGGTCATCTTTTCCACACCGGTGGCGAGCACAATGTCGTGCATGCCCGATGCAACCGCCATGTATGCGTGGCGAAACGCCAAGCCGCCCGACGCGCAGGCGGACTCCACGCGTGTCCCGGGGATCGGCCCCATCCCAAGCTGGTCGGCCAGAAGAGCACCCAGATGTTCTTGCCCAACGAAGAGTCCACCGCTCATGCATCCGACGTACATCGCGTCGACACGATCGACTCCGGCATCGTTCACGGCCTCCAACGCGGCTTCCGTCCAGATCGAGCGGTGCGACTTCTCCCACAGCTCGCCCCAGGCGTTCATCCCGACTCCGATTACGGCAACTTCACGCATGTCGATCACCTCCGTTCACTCCGCCGCAAGCTTGATCTTGCCGCGGAACTTTGCGTACGTGCCGTAGTCGATGTAGACGGGTCGATGCTCCAGTTGCTCACGTGTTTTGGGGGCGACGCCTTGGACCGCGCCGATGGCGTTGGTCACACGAAAGACAAAGCCGTCACTGCCGGCACCCGAGCCATAGCTGACCATGAGAATGCGGTCGCCAGGCTTCGCGACGTCGAGAATGGCGGTCAATCCCATGGGCGACGAGCCCGAGTACGTGTTTCCCAACCAGGGGCAGAGCCAACCTTGCTCGATCTTCTCCTTCGCGAAGCCGAGCTCCTGGGCCACCTTCATCGGGAACTTGCCGTTGGGTTGGTGGAACACGGCCCACTGGAAATCGTCGGGCGTCAAACCGGCTTCTTGCATCAATCCACGAGCGCAGGATGTGACATGCCGGAAGTACGCTGGCTCACCGGTGAAACGTCCTGCATGGCGTGGGTAGAACTGGTACTCCCTGCGCCAGAAATCTGGAGTATCGGTCATGTATGAGTACGTGTGTTCGCACACGGCGAGCAGTCTCTCCCGACCGAAAAGGAACGCCGCAGCTCCGGCAGAGGCTGAATACTCCAGCGCGTCACCGGGTGCCCCTTGCGAGGTGTCGGCGCCGATCCCCAACGCAATGTCCATTTCACCGGCCTTGACCAACGACATCCCGACGAACATCCCTTCGCTGCCGGCCTTGCATGCGAACTCGAAGTCGGCGCAGTGAACCTCAGGCGTGGCACCGATGGCTTCCGCCACTACGGTGCCGCTAGGCTTGACGGCATACGGATGGGACTCCGATCCGACGTAAACGGCTCCAATGCGCGCCGGATCGATGCCGCTTCGCAGCAGTGCGTGTCGCGCCGCTTCGACCGACATCGTGATCGTGTCCTGGTCGGGCGTCGGCACCGACTTCTCGTACAGCATCAGCCCCCTCTTGTATGACGGCGCGTCCGCGCCCCAGACCTTCGCGATCTCCTCCAGCTTGATCCGGTGACGCGGGACGTACGCCCCGTATCCAACGATCCCAATCTCCATGGGCAACTCCTCTATCGATGCTCGTCATGCGAGGTGTCCGACGGCCTGCTGAGATCCGGCCTCGAACCGTACGTTGCGCTCCAGCGCGCGAAGAGCACACGGGCGCGAAGAACGCGTTGCGGATGCACGTGAAAGACCACCGCTACGGTCTCTGGCGGTGATTCCAACAAGAACGACAAGCCGTACGGGTGGGCGTGCGCGGTTCGAACGAGGGCGGCGAGGGTCCGCGGACCGGGAGGCAGTGCCGCTCGCTGCGGTCGAGGAGCATGCCACGGAACAGGTGGCTGGCGCTGGGCACGCCGTACGCGATCCAGGAACCAAGTTCGATGTGACGAGGACGCCAAATACTCGCGGGCTCGAGAGATCACGTCGGGGCAGACGCCGAAGGTGATGGCAGCACACTCCAGCGTGGCCGAATCCAGGAACTCCAACCCGTGCGGGAAGCTCGACAAACGACGAATCAGATCGCACATCTCCGGCGAAAGCGCCGGTTCTTTTGAGCCAGCAAGCTCCTTCTCGTGGTCGAAGACCTTACCCATGGCCGACCCGTCGGATTGTCGCGGAAGAACACTCCCCCCTGGACGCTGCGAGCCCGTGACCGCAACGTCAACCGATGCGCTTCGCCCAACTCGAACGCACCACGCGTTTCGCGCAGTGAATCGCTGCGCTCGAAGGACGAGGGATTCGGCAGCGTCGCGTTCCATCGTCCGCATGGCCGGGAGAAGAATCGCCGGTTACAATAGCCACCAATCGGATCCCGTGAGTCTCAGCCTCTCGGGAGCCGCCCGCGCGGACGCAGGAACCCGGTGGCTGAGGCTGCGTACAAGGGAACCGAACCCGAGGATTTCTTCACCGACCCCACGGAGCCGAGCGATGAACAGCGTCTCCCGTCGTCGATTCCTCGAACACGTTGGGCTGCTTGCGGGCGCTTCGGTGCTGCTCCCCGCGGCGTGGAGGCCTGGATCAGCGCATGCGCAGTCACGCGTCCCGTTCCCCGACGCGGAGCTGGATCGTCTGTGCCGAGAGCTTCGCGACGTGCACATCGACGACGCGTTGGAATGGGTCACGGCTCAGCTGCAGGCAGGTGCGACGCCGGATGCGCTTTGGAATGCGACGCTGCTGGCGGGCGTTTACGACGTCGAGCCCGACCCCGTGGGATTCGATTTCCATTGCGTTCTCGCGGTGACACCGGCCTACGAGCTGGGCCAGCGGGCCGCCGAGGCCGAGCGTTTGGTCCCGCTTTTCTGGAACGTGGACGACTTCAAGCATTCTCAAAACGGCGATCGGCGCGGCGGTGATTGGGTCTTGCCCCCAGCGCCCGCCCCTGC
>JBFJHN010000366.1:0-4321 GCA_041613275.1 Candidatus Krumholzibacteriia bacterium
CGACCACGGTCTCGACCTCGTTGGTGGCTTCGTTCAGCGTGGCACGCTCGAGCGTCGTGCTGCCCCAATAGATGCGCGAGCCGATATCGCGCAGCCCGAAGCCGAAGTCGAGTGCGCCGACGCGGTAGCCAATGCCAGCGTCGAAGCCGATACCGTTACCGATGTTGCCGAAGTTGGCGTAGCGGTACTCGGCCTCGTAGCCGACGTCGAGCGGGTTGCCCGAGCCGAAGATGGTGTCGCTCGTGGTCATGGCGAAGCGCGTCTCGCCCATCGCCATGCCGAAGCCGAGCATGTACTTCATGTAGGCGCCGGCGTACAGGCCGTCGCCGCGCACGCCGCGCGTCACCGGCGACGACAGGCCGAACGCCATCGTCATCCCGGCGGCGGACTCGCCGCCCGCGTTGACCCGATAGGTCGAGTTGGGCAGCAAGGGCTCACCCTCGGACAGGACGCCGTGGAAGGCGTCGTCGAACTGCAGCTCGCCTTCCAGGAACAACAGCGGTCCGGTGTAGGCACGCAGCCCCTGCACGCGCAACGCCGCCATGGGCGGTGACCACACGGATCCCACGTCCAACGGCGTCTGCGGCAGCAGCTCTTGCGCGTCCTCGAAGTTGATCGAGAACTCGTTGCGCGCCACGAACACCGAGATGTCTCCGTCCAGCTCCGACGGGCTGCCGAGCTCCAGGAAGAAAGGCGGGTTGAGCGCGGTGTTTGCCAGCCGCGTGACGCTGAAGTTCGGGTCCTCCGGGTCGAGCGTCGGAAAGTCCGCGGCCAGCTGCGCCAGTCCCAACGGGATGGGCACCACGAAGCCACCGCCGATGCGGCGTGCGGGCATGCTCTGGTACGCGACGTTGCGCGACATCAACTCCCGGCTCCCGGGAGCCTGCACGCCCGCCATTCCCACCTGTCGCGCATCGTAGGTGAACCCCAATGCGGACGACGCGAGAAGCATGACGCCCGCAGCACACGCGACGACAAAACGACCCAGTCGTGCAGCACTGCGCCAGTCCATTGCAAATCCCTTCGCATGTCACGGTGCATCCGTCACCGTCGACCCCGGACGCACCCGCACGCTCCACGCCCCGCAACAGGGCGTCCGAAGGTCGGCGCAGATGCCGCAACGCACGTGCCACGTTCCATGCGTTGTGTGCAATCGCACCCACAGCGGTCGTCAGGAGTACATGTGCTACCTTGTGGCGGCGCAGGGAGCATGGGCGATGTGTGTTCTGGTGATCGGCATCGACGTGGATCCGCAGCATCGGCTGGTCGTCGCGGCCAATCGCGACGAGCAGTACGCCCGTCCGGCGACCGTACCCCGCGTGCACAAGTTCCACGACATGCACATGCTCGCGCCGCGCGACGCTCAGGCCGGCGGCACGTGGGAGGGCATCCACGAGAGCGGCCTGATCGTCGTGATCACCAATCGGCCGGACGGCGACTTCAAGCCGCAGCGCGTCTCGCGCGGTCTGTTGTGTCTCGAGGCGCTCGAGCTGGGCCGGGCATGCGCCGTGCGCGATTGGATCGAAGACGCCGTGCGCACGGCGCGCTACAACAGCTTCAACCTGTTCTATGCCGACACTCGCGCCGCGTTCGTCTCGTCGTGGAACGGGGAGCTGACGACGCAGCCGCTCGAACGCGGCACGCATGTGCTGTCCAACCTGCACGGCCTGGGAGAGCTCGGCGTGCCCGAGCTCGACGGCATGCGCCACTGCGAGCAGCCCGCGCGTGCCTTGTTCACCGACGTGCTCGCCAGCCACGCGCCGCGTGACGCGAACGACTTTCGCATCTGCAAGCATGGCGACCGCTACGGCACGGTGTCGTCCAGCCTGCTCTACACCGACGCCGACGGAAGCGCCGTCCTCGAACACGCCCCCGGCCCGCCCTGCACGACCGCCTACCAGACGTTCCGACTCGAGACGTCCTGATCGGCACACACCCCGCGCTCCAGCACCGGTCGCGCGGCGCGGATGCACTCCCGCAGTGGGAGTGCCTTCCGGCGAATCCCGGCGCGTGGGATCGCGAAGCCAGCACTCCCGAAGCGGCAGCGCTGCGTGACCCCGCCACATCGTCCGTGGTCCGCAGCACAACGCGAGCCGCCGCCCGAGGGCGCGGTGGCCGCTCGCCGGTTCCGTCCAAGCCGTTGTCAAAATGCCGTTTATAGGTGCGCGATTCGCCGGTACCGGATCGGAACCCGACATGCAAGGCGGAAACAGAACGGCGCGCGCGAAACGAGGAGGTTTCCGATGCGTGGATGCAAGAGCCGCCCCTGGATTCTGTTTTCGATGCTGGCGCTCGTGAGCGCCCTGCCAGTGTTTGCCGAAACTCAGCTGGGTGCGGGGAAGACGGGTGGCGGTGTGTCCGTGGAACGAGCCGAAGGGCTTCCCCGCACCGGAACTCATCTCGAACCGGCCGGCCTGATCGCGACGCAGGTGGTCGCGTCGGCGCCGGTTGCAGAGTGGAACAACCATCCCCATCGCCGTCCGAGGCATCGCGGCCATCGCTCGCGCGACTGGGCCCATCCCGAGTCGTACATGCT
Source organism: Candidatus Krumholzibacteriia bacterium (assembly GCA_041613275.1). Lineage (GTDB taxonomy): Bacteria > Krumholzibacteriota > Krumholzibacteriia > JBFJHN01. Next base: position 2,537 of record JBFJHN010000366.1, read on the forward strand.
GCTCAAAGGTGGAGGCTTGTTCGTCTCCGAGCAGGACGGCGTGTACCTGGGCATCGAGGCCGGTGGCGCTGTGGACGACGTCCTGGACTTCGGCGTTTCGCTCGACTACTTCCATCGCAGCTCGAGCGAGCGCGTGACGCTGGAAGACACGCAGTTCGAGGATCTGCCCGTTGAAGTCGTAGCGACGCTCGACGAGAGCTCGGCGCATCTCGTGCCGCTCGGCGTGACGCTGCGCGTGCGGTTACCCGTCGGCGGCGACGCGTTCTCGCCCTTCGTGTCGGGGACGGCCGCCTACGAGACGCTCTTCCTCAACAACGTCGGCGATCCCGGCTCCGACGACCCCATCCTGCGCGCGCTCGACGAGAACGAGACGTTCGGCGGCTTCGGCTGGCAGGCCGCGGCCGGTGTGGACATGCGGCTGTCGCCCACGCTCGGCGTGTTCGGAGAAATCGGCATGCACCGAAGCTCGCCGAGCAAGGAGATCCACTACCAGGGCTTCCCGGTCGATTTGAAGGTCGACCTGGACGGCGCGTTCCTGCGCGGCGGGTTGCGCTTGAGCCTCTGAGGTGCCATTCCGCGCGCCGTCCTCCTCCGCGGTGTGCCCGGCCGCCCCCGTCAGGTCGCGAGCAGTCCCGCCCGCATCGCGACTTGGCTCGGGGTGGCCGGGTGCCTACAATCCCAGCGTCGGGTTTTCGTTCTTCCTGGAGGGGGCCGATGCGGATGCAACGGACGCGGATCGTGCGCCTGGCGCTGTTGCTGCCGATGCTCGTCCTGCTCGCGTGCGCGGTGAATCCGGTCACGGGCAAGCGCGAGCTGATCCTGATGTCCGAGTCGCAGGAGGTCGCGCTGGGGCAGCAGGCGGACCCGCAGATCGTCTCGATGTACGGCTTGTACAACGATCCCGAGCTCGCAGCCTACGTCGACGGCATCGGCCAGAAGCTGGCCGCAGTCAGCCACAAGCCCGATCTCAAGTTCACCTTCCGCATTCTCGATTCGCCGGTGATCAACGCGTTCGCGTTGCCGGGCGGCTTCGTGTACGTCACGCGCGGCATCCTCGCGCACATGAACAACGAGTCCGAGCTGGCCGTCGTTCTCGGACACGAGATCGGCCATGTCACCGCGCGCCACGGCGCGGCGCAGCAGAGTCGGGCGACGCTGGCCGGTTTGGGCCTGGGCGTGGGCAGCATCTTCTCGGAAGAGGTGGCGCGTTTCGGGGGACTGGCGCAATCGGCGTTGGGAATCTTGTTCCTCAAGTACGGTCGTGACGACGAGCACGAGTCCGACCAGCTGGGCGTGCAGTACTCGCTAGCGGCCGGCTTCGATCCCGAGGTGGGCGCCAAGTTCTTCGAGGTTCTCGACCGCCAGAGCCAGGAGTCGGGTCAGTCGCTTCCGGATTGGCTGTCGACGCACCCGGCGCCGGCGGATCGCGTCGAACGCACGCGCGCGCTGGCGCGCGAGAGCAAGGGTGCCGGGCCGTATCGCGTGGGCGAGGGGACCTACAAGGAGAACATCGACAGCGTCGTGTTCGGCGATGACCCGCGCCAGGGCTTCATGGACGGCAACGTCTTCAAGCATCCGGACCTGAAATTCGAGCTGGCTTTCCCGCGCGGCTGGGCGGTGCACAATACGCCGACGGCGGTCGTCGCGATCGAGCCGGAGCGCCAGGCTCAGATGCAGATGACGCTGGAGCCCGCCAACGATTTGCCCCCCGCAGCCTACGTGCGCCGCGTCGCCGCCAACGCCGACGCCGTCCTCGTCGACGGCGCGGCCGAGCGCATCGGAGGC
>JBFJHN010000367.1:0-4319 GCA_041613275.1 Candidatus Krumholzibacteriia bacterium
ACCGCGAGGTCTGGAGCACAAGAGCACCGTTCGGAAGAACGCGTGCGTTTGGAGTCGCTCACGGACCGAACGTGCCGAGGAGAAGGCGCCGGATGGCGTCGCACCGGGTTCGCTTTTTTGCGTGTTCGCCGGTGCAGGCCCACCGGACCAACATGGAAGGTTGCGATGAAGAGATTGCTGAATACGCGTGTCGCCGCGCTGGCCTTCACCCTGGTCTTGGGTGCGAGCCTGGCGTCGGCACAGAGCGGCATGGAGCAGAAGTCGCCTCCGGGCAAGGAGAACCTGCGCGTTGAGCTGCACATCTCCAACGAGACGACCGGCGAAGGTGGCAAGTCCGTCACCGCGAGCGCAGGCGACATGGTCACGTTCAAGCTGCGCGTCAAGAACAACCGCATGGAGACCGTGTCGGTCGACTGCGTTCTGGACGCGGGCATTCCCGGCTGCATGATCCAGGAAATGGAAACCGTGACGCTCGGCAAGGGCATGCAGGCCAAGGAGATCGTCATGGGCACGGTTCCCGCCGAGGAGTCGGGCATCCTGGTGATCGACGTGCAGTGCACCTCGTCGGCGGGCGACATGAAGTCGGATCACGCCGAGCTGGCGTTCAACCTGGACGGCAAGGCCACGGGTGAGGCGCATGGCGGTCGCTCGGGCATCTGGCAGCAGATCCTCGTGCGCACGCTGGCCAACCACTTGCTCGCGGGTCTGGCTGCGGACGGCGAGCCTCCGGTCGCCGAGACCAGCCTGTCGCGCGTCAAGAACATCTACCGCTAATCGAACGAGCGGATTTCGGTTCGGGGCGTCGCGACGAAGCTCGCGGCGCCCCTTTCCACAGCGCGCGTCGAGGAGCGGCGCCGATTCCGATGCACGGATGCACCTCGTTGTGTACCATCGCCCGACACCGATCGCAGAGCGTCTGAGGTGGATCGAATGACACGAGTGCGGAGTCGCAGCGTACTCGCCTTCGGCATCGCGCTGGGCCTCGTGCCGCAAGCCAGCGCCAGCCCTTCCCTGCACGTTCTCCTTCACAGCCTTTACGTCGACCCCATGAGCGCATTTCGCGCTCCGGAGCGCGACGCGCTCGACGATGCGGACTCGGAAGCTCGGGACGCACGTCGCGGGCGTGCCCTGTTCGATCCGGAAGCAGGCGCGTACGAAATCGTCTCGCGCACTCCGCATCTGCGCAGCTCTCCGATGTCCAGGCCTCCGAAGCGCCTGCCCGCAGGTGTGGCGCGGCCGCTTCCACCGCGGGCTCTGGCCGGCAACGCTCTCGTTCGCGGTCGCGTCCTGGGATGGGATGGCGCTCCGCTCGTGGGAGCCACGGTGGACGTCCCTGGAGCGCGTGCGAGCACCGTGACCGATCGTGACGGGCGCTTCAGCCTGCGCCTGCCGACCGGACGTCATACGGCGCGCATCGCGCGCCTGGATCACGCGCCGCTTCAGACGACCCTCGATGTGTTCTCCCGAGATTCCGGGGTCGAGCACCGCGCCACCCGCGAGAACACGTTCGCGCTTCAGGCCGCGGATCTTCGCGTCGAAACAATCGAGGTGACGGCGCCGCGCACGGAGCGTCCGCGCGACACCGCGGGCGGCCACTACGTCTTGCAGAACAAAGACGTGCAGAGCGAGATCGGCAGCTTCGAGGACATCATGCGCAGCGTGCAATCGCTGCCCGGCGTGGCACGCGCCAGCGACTATCACGGCGAGTACTTCGTGCGGGGTGCCGGCGCAAACGCGAACACCGTGTATCTGGACGGCGTGCCGATCTTCTTCCCGTATCACATCCTCGGATTCAACAGCATCTTCAACCCGGGCATCGTGGAGAGCGCCGAGTTCTACGCCGGCGGCGCCCCGGCCGCGTACGGCGGGGCGACGGGAGGCTTGATGCTGGTCCGCAGCCGTGGCGAAACACCCAGCGCGCCCGGGGGCTCGATCGGTCTGAGCTATCTCTCGGGACATCTCCGCGCCGCGGGCGGCGACTCCGAACGCGGCTGGGTGCTCAGCGTACGGCGCTCATATCACGATCAGATCGCCAAGCTCGTGGACGGGTCGAGCCCGAACGACATTCCATCGTTCCACGACGGCATGCTGCGCGTGCGTTGGCAGCCGAGCGACAGCCACCTGCTGGTCGCCGGCGCGCTGTCGGCGGGCGACGGCATGTCCATCGCGAACCCCGAGGGCCAGGCGCTGCGCAGCGACTTCGTCCAGGTCGAGAGCGGCGACGGCAACCTGGACAGTGGCAGGGATCAGCTGGTCACCGAGAACCGTTTGCGCTTGGGATCGCTGTACTGGCGCGCGCTGCTCGGTGACGACGCGCGCCTGGAGACGCGCTTCGGCGTCGCGCCGCAACGTCTACGTTTCTCGCTGCGCGGTGAGAACAACGAATCGCTCGACATCCACACGCGGCTTCTGTCGTTTCGGCAGGATCTGAGCTTGCGGCGCGGCGCGCATCGCTTCCAGCTGGGCGTGGAAACCTATCGCACGCGCACGTCGGGCCTCGTGTCGTCATATGCGGCTTTCCTCAATCTGCGCCAGACGAACTCGTCGCTCAACCTGAGCGACCAGCCCGAGCGTTACCGCATCAACGTCGCCAGCACGCGTCTGTTCGCGGCGGCGTACGGACAGGACGACTGGCGCCTGCAGGACGGGCGCGTCGAGTTCTCGCCGGGGCTGCGGTACGAGTACGACGGCCTCACCCGTGAGCTTCTGGTCTCGCCTCGCGCCGCCCTGACTTTGCGTCCGCTGCCGAACTGGGAGCTGCGCGGCACCTGGGGCATCTACTCCATGCCGCGCAACAGCCCCATGGAGGTGCAGCCAACGCGGAGCGGCGAGCCGCTGCGCGCCGAGCGCGCGCAGGAAACCTCGTTCGGCGTCACGCACACGTGGCCCCGAGGCTGGAAGGCGGGCGCCTCGGGCTTCCACAAGACCTTCACCAACCTCGTGTACGAGTCGGAGCCGGCGTACTACGAAAACGGCGCCGCGGCCGAGTCGCACGGCGTGGAAACGTGGGTCGAGCTTGCACCGCACGATGCGCGCTTCCACGCGCGCCTGCGCTATGCCTGGTCGCACACGCGACAGCGTGACGCGAGCGCCTGGCGTCGGCAGCTGTCGGAGGATCCCGCGGCCGGCGACGCCACGTGGGGGCCGGTGTTCGAGCAGCCGTACTGGTACAGCCCGATGCAGGATCAGCGACATCGGGTCGGTCTCGAGGCGCGCCTGCGCGCGGGCGCCTGGGAGTTCGGCACGCACCTGCAGGTGGCCTCGGGCCTGCCGTTCACGCCGGTCGCGTCGGTGGCGCATGACGCAGCCGGCGATGCGTATGGCATCGTCGGCCGCAAGGGCAGCGCGCGACTTCCCCGCTACACGCGGCTCGACTTCCGTGTCACACGCCACTTCCGCGGCGACCGCTTGCACTGGCGCCTGTATGGCGAAGTGCTGAACGCCACCGCATCGGACAACGTCTACATGTACCGCTGGAACCGCGAATACACCTCGCAGTACGCGGTGCACATGCTGCCGCTCTTGCCCACGCTGGGTGTCGAGGCGAGCTTCTAGAGCCCTCCCCGACGCGCAACGATTCTTCATACAAAACTCGATCTGTTCCGCCCAAGAACCTATTGAATCGCCGTTTAGCGACTTGTTGACGTTGCGCGCGGAATCCTCGGCCCCGTATGCTGCGGGCAGCATGAGCAAGCAGGACGTCCTCACAGCCGACGATGTCGAGCGCTACCGGCTCAATCCCGAGTTCGTGCGCTATTTGGAAGCCTTCCGCCGCCTGCACGCCCGCGAGCACGCCGACGTGCGTGTGCTCGACTTCGGCTGTGGCCGCGGTGAAGCCGTGGTGCAGCTGCGTCGCATGGGCTACGCGGCGCATGGCGCCGACATCGACCCCGTGGCGCTCGAGAACGGTCGCGCCTACCTGCGCGCGGCAGGGCTCGATCCGGACTGGCTGCTCCAGATCGGCGACGACGGACGTGTGGCCGCTCCCGACGGCACCTTCCACTTCGTGTTCTCGGAAACGGTGCTCGAGCACGTGCGCGATCTCGACGCGGCGGCGCGTGAGATGGCGCGGCTCATGGCGGCGCCCAGCGCTGCGCTGCACGCCTTCCCGGCCCGGCTCCATGTCGTCGAACAGCACCTGCGCATGCCATGCGTGCACTGGCTGCCCAAGAACGGCCTACGCACCGCGGCGATCTTCTTGTGCGTCCTCGTCGGGATGGAGCCGCGCTGGCAGGAGGAAGGCTTGCGCGACAAGGTGCGGCGCTACAGCCGCTACAGCAAGCAGAACACCTACTACCGCCGACGGAGCGAGCTACAGA
>JBFJHN010000368.1:0-4317 GCA_041613275.1 Candidatus Krumholzibacteriia bacterium
CACACCGTAACGGGGAAGGTGTGCGTCCGACGCACGTCCTTTCTTCACGATCTCTGGACACCCAGTCTCGCGTCCGTGGCACCGCAGTGCGGTGGGTTTCGAGTCGGCGCGACGCCGGTGACGGCGGTGAACTCGAAGCTCGTCCTCAAACCGCAGTGCTTGCAGAGGACTGACTCCGTGAAGAAGGAAGATCTCCTTCTGGTCGAACGATGCAAAACCGGCGACCAGATCGCGTACGGCCAGCTCGTACGCAAGTACCAAGGCTCCGTCTTCAATCTGTGTCGAAAGATGGTTCGCAATCCGGAGGAGGCGCGCGACCTTGCCCAGGAGGCGTTCGTGAAGACGTTCGCTTCGCTCGAGCGCTACAACCCCGTGTACGCCTTCTCCAGCTGGTTGTTCAAGATCACGTCCAACTTGTGCATCGATCACATCCGCAAGCAGCGGATGAAGCTCTACTCGATCGACGATCCGGTCGAGGGCGACGAGGGGCCGATCGTGCGCGAGCTGGCGGATCCCGGCCAGCGACCCGATCAGCTGTCGGAGGACAGCGAGCTGCGCGAAGCGATTCGTGCGGCCATCGATCAGCTGCCCGAACACTACCGTGTGATCCTGATCCTGAGGCATCAGGAGCAGCTGTCGTACGAAGAGATCGCGCAATCGTTGGGCATCCCGCTTGGCACCGTGAAAGCGCGCATCCATCGCGCCCGCGAGGGCCTCAAGGTCCAGCTGGCAGCCTACGCGCCCTGAGTCGGCGCGCCGCCGTGGGGAGCGGAGTCGAGGATGGTGACTGTGCCACGGTTCGCGGTTCGCGCGCTCGTGGCGCGCCTGGGGCGGCGCGCCGCGGCATGCGCGGGACTGTGCTTGCCGTTCGTCGCAGGCGTCGCCGATGCCGAGCACGTCTTCGACGTACCCTCGCGCAGCGTCTCCACACAGCGCCCTCAGATCTTCCTCGAGCTTCCGCACGGCAGCATCCACCTCGAACCTGCGCCGGACGGTCAGCTGCGCATCCAGGGGCGACAGCGCGTGCGGGCCGACGGACGCGCGCGCGCCGAAGCGCTTGCAGCGCAAACCGAGCTCGAAGTGTTCGAAGACGAGCAATCGTGCCGCGTCCACGTTCAGATGCCGGTGTCGCCGAAGCGTGGCTTCTGGGATTGGGTCTTCGGCTCGGGTGAAAGCGTGCACGTCAACCTACGCGTGGAGGTGCCCGCGCATGCTGCGGTGCACGTGCGGACGACGAGCGCTGACGTGTACGCCACGGGACTTCCGAGCGCGCTGCGCGTCGAGACGTTGAGTGGAGACGTCAGCCTGCGAAGCCTCGGTGCCGGCGTGCACGTCGAATCTGCCGCCGGGAAGGTCCACATCGAAGACGTGCGCGGAAGGGTCGACGTCGAGGCCGTCGACTCGAACGTCACGCTGCGTCGCATCGGCGGGAATTGCCGCGTGGATCTCACGGACGGCGACGTCGACGCCGCAGAGCTGGCACGCAACATCGAGGTACAAACGCGGCGCGGCGACGTGCGCCTGGCGGACCTGCGCGGCAACTTGGAGCTGAGCACGGCCAACGGCAACGCGATCGTACGTCACGTGCGCGGCGACGTGCGCGCTCAGCTGGCGCACGGCTCTCTCGACGCCGAGCTGGAGCCGCGCGTGGGGCGCTACTACGAGATGACGAGCCGCACCGGGGACTTGAGCGTGCGCCTGATGGGGACGACGCCGTTTCAGCTGCACGCGCACGCGCCGAGCGGCGTGTTGCAGGGCACCATCCCCGGCATGACGTACGAGCACCAGGGCCGTCACGAGATCCGCGGTCATGTCGAAAACGGCGGACCGCACGTCCACGTGCGTTCCGACGAGGGCGACGTGCACGTGTGTTGTCCGGCGCGCGAAAGCGCCGGCGGCTGTCACGGCATCAAGTCGCGTTCCTGAACCCGCCCCCCGCGTTCCCGCACGACCGACGCGCCCGCGCCCGCACCCGAGCCCACACCCGCAACACCCCAGCCCACTCCTCCCACGCAACTTGCTCTTGCACAACGCCGTAGAACAAACGGACCGAGGTTGGCGCGCTCGGTTCCCGCGTCCCGGGCCGAAGGGACCGACCGATGGACTGCCTTCAGTTCGCCCACCAGGTGCAGGCGCTGGCCGACGACGATCTGCCGCCGGTCGATCGTCTCCTGATGGAAGATCACGCCCGCCGCTGCTACGCGTGCCGCGAGCGGCGCGACGAGACCGAGCGCCTGTTCGCGCTCCTGGACGGCCTGGAGCGCGATCCGGTGCCCGCCGGCTTCGCAACGGCTGTCCTCCAGCGGGTCGCAAAGCGCCCCGGGGCGCCCGCCCCCTGCACCGCTCCTGCCCGCCGCGTCGGCCGGCGTGGGAGCGCGGCGGCGATCTCGGCGCAGGAGCCTCTCGTGGTGAGCGCTCTCGCGGCAGGCCTCCTGGCCCTCGCCGACGCGCTGGGCCTCTTCCCGTCGGCGACCGGGACACGCGGGGTGCTGGGGCAGGCGGTGAGTGCCTGGTATGGTTGCGTCCAAGACGCCGCCGCGGCCTGGGCGTGGTGGTCGAGCGTGTCGTGGGCCGAGCTCGTGACGCGCGCATCGGCGTTGCTGGAAGCCGGGCGCACGCTGCTCGGCGCTTGCGCGGGAGAACTCTTGACCTTCGTCTGTGGCATGGCATGGATGGTCTTCATGACTTCGGTGTGGACGCGCCCGCGCCACGCGGTGGCCTGGGCGGCCGTGGCGCTCTGCGCCGTGGGCGCGCTCGTCCCCAACACCGGTCGCGCGGCGGCCGAACGCGAGCCCGAGCGCCCGCGCGACGAGATCATGCGTCTCGAGGAGCTCGTCGAGCAGCGTCGTCAGACGCTCGACTCGTTGCTGCAGCACATCGAAACGCTGCCGCAGGGCCAGATCGACAAGGAAATGCTCGAACGCGTGCACGGGCTGACCGGTGAGCTGCGCGAGGATCGTCGCCGGCTGCTGCAGCTGCGCGACGCGGTCGTACCGCTCGGGGTCGAGCCGCCGCCGGCTCCGCGCGCACCCCGCCCGCCGCGCCCGCGTCACGACAAGATCGTGGCGCAGAACCTGGTGCGCTTTGGCGAAAACGTCGAGATCCGAAGCGGGGAGACCGTCAACGGCGACGCCATCGTGGTCGACGGTGACCTGAACATCGACGGACACGTCGAGGGGGACGCCATCGTGCTGGGCGGCAACATGTACCTGGGGCGCCGCGCCTCGGTGAACGGACAAGCCATCGCCATCGCCGGACGCGTCGACAAGACGCCCGGTGCCGAGGTGTTCGGTCAGGAGATGAGCCTCACGCTCATGCCCGGCAACTTTCTCGCCGGCACCTGGCCGCACTGGGTGTCGCTGGTTCTCGACATGTTCAAGCTCGGGTTCCTGCTGCTCGTCGCGGGCTTGTTCCTCGCCGTGGTTCCGGACCGCATGGCCCGGGCGCGCGAGCAGCTGGGCGAGTCGTTCCTGAAGTGCTTCGGCGTCGGACTGGTCGTGCTGTTCGGCGGCTCGTTCGCGGTCGCGGTGAGCGTCATGCTGCTGTCGATCACCTTCATCGGCATCCCCGCGGCGCTCGTGGTCACGTTCGCCACCGGTGTGCTCCTGATCGCCAGCCTGTTCGTCGGCGTCCTGCTGGTCGGCGACCGCCTGCAGGAGCTGCTCAACTTCAGACGCCGCGCCCCCTGGGTCAGCGTGGCCCTGGGTCTGCTTCTCATCATGCTGCCCGAGCTGCTGTCCGACGTGATCCGGCTGGCACTGCCGATCGGGACCGGCTGGGGCTTCGCGTTCTTCTCCAAGGCGCTGGTGCTCGTCACCATCGCCGCCGGTCTCGGAGCCATCGTGCTCACGCGGCTCGGAGCCCCGCAATCGGGGCAGTCTCCGCAGCCGAGCGTGTGACGCTGGGTGCGCTGGCCCGTGGCGCGTGCTTCACGCAGCCTCTCGGGTTTCGGCGAGCGCTGCGGCTCGCGGAGCAACGAGGTACGTCCGGTCGCACCGGGATGCCGTGCATCCGCACGCGGATGCCGCTCGGCGCAGGCGCGGTTGTGTTCGAGCGCGCGGCACACCCCTTGCCGTTCCGGAGGCGTACCGCGCCCGCGGTGCATCCACTAAATCCGCCTCACGACAACGGTCGAGCGCTCTTCGAGTGCAAGACCGCACGGTTCAAGGGTCGCGCCCCCGCGATCCTCGCGGATCCTCAAGCCCCAGAGACACACGATGAAGTTTGCAGGCGGTCGAGCCATGCGCTCGAGCAGCCGGTGCATCCTCGTCGCAGCCGTTGCGCTGCTTCTCGCTTCCGCAGCGCAGGCGGCCGAGC
>JBFJHN010000369.1:0-4309 GCA_041613275.1 Candidatus Krumholzibacteriia bacterium
ACCGCGCGCTCGTACGCGATGAGCGCTTCGTCGAGCTTGCCGAGCCGCATCAACGCTTGTCCCAGCACCAGGGCGCCGCGCGGAAAGCGCGCTCGCCGCTGCAGGGCCCTGCGGAGGTGCGCGACCGTTTGCTCCGGCTGCCCGGCATCGAGGTAGAGGCTGCCCAGCGCAAAGTGCGCGTAGGCATCGTGCGGCACGATTTCGATGGCTTCGCGCAGGGTCTGCTCGGCCGAAGCGTGATCGCCGAGCGCGTGCAGCTCGCGTCCCAGGCCGGTGAGCGCCTGTGCGAGCTCGACGCGCGCGCGTCCGTACGCCGGAACGCGCTCGTGCACGTTGCGCAACCGTTCGACCACGCTGCGCCAGGTGTCCACGCCACGCAGCACGATGGCCTCTTCGAGGTGCGGCGCCGCGGCCACGGTCTGGCGCTTGGCCCACATGTAGTCGGCGAGCAGCGCGTCGAGGTTGGTGCCCTGCGGCACGACGTCGCCCCAGCTCGCGACGATGCCGCGCGGGTCGGTGCGGTACGAGTCGATGAGCGTGATGTTGCCGCCGCCGTCGGGCGTGCCGATGGACAGCGGGCTCGAGAACTCGAGATAGAGGTTGTCGTCGGTGTTGAGGCGGCCATCTTCGGCGAAGCGGCGCACCGCCAGGTCGTCCATCGTCAGCTCGACGAGGAACGACAGCGCATCGTCCAACCCGATGCGCGAGAGCTGCGACGCCACCTCGTCGTGTTGCAGGCGGCGCGCGAGCTGCGCCATATCGAGCCGAATGGGCTCGTTCGAGCCGATGAGCACCGCGTCGAACGCGGTCTGGAACAGGAGATTGTGCTCGAAGTTGGCCGCGAAGGACGCGGTGATCGAGCGCAGGTTGTCGGCCGAAAGCTCGTACAGCGGCATCCACTGGCACATGACGCCGCCGGGCTCGAGCCGCTCGCGGATGAGCCCGTAGTACTCGACCGTATAGAGGTACGCGGCCCCGTATGCCCATGGGTGAATGGGGTCGGCCGTGATGACGTCGAACGTGGCGCGGGTCGTCTTGAGATAGTTGCGGCCGTCCTGGACCACGACCTCGACGCGTGCGTCGTCGACGGCGTCGCCGTTCAGGTCGCCGAAGACGCGCGCGGCGCCGACGACGGCTTCTTCGATCTCGACCAGCGTGATCTCTTCGACCTCGGGGTGCGCGGTCACGCCACCCAGCGTGAGACCGGCACCCAATCCGATGACCAGCGCGGTGCGCGGCTGGGGGTGCAGCAGCGTCGGCAGGTGGCCCAGCATGTACTCGTGGTGCAGGTCGGAGTGGTGATCGGTGGCCACCGACTTGCCGTTGATGAGAACGGCGCGCGACTGCTGCGCTTCGCTCACCGACACGGTCGAGGTGCGGCCTTCTTCGTAGTACAGCACCTGCGTGCCGGCCAGCTGGCCGCGGACGTCGATGACGCCCTCCGCGTTGGCGTAGCCGAGCGTGACGTTGTTCTGGAACGCCGCCATCGTGTGCAGATCCCACGCGGGAAGCAGGCGCGGCAGCGCGAGACCGAGCGCCACGGACGCCACCGCGGCCGCCGCCCCCACGAATCGCAGCGCACGCTGGCGCCGGGCTCCATGCGTGGCGACGTGCACGGAGAGCACGAGCAGACCGTAGCCGAGGTTGAGACCGCAGATGAACAGCATGCCGCGCTGCAGTCCCAGCTGGGGGATGAGGACGAAGCCGGCGACGAGCGGGCCGATGATGCCGCCCAGCGTGTTGAGCCCCACCGTATCCCCCACCGAGCGCCCGAACTGGGCGCGCAGGCGCGCGCGTGCCCGTCCCGCCAGCGGAAAGGCGATGCCCATGAGCGTGGCGGGAACGAGCATGACGACGAACGACAGGATCAGCGTCGAGAGCGCGCGGATGCCCTGGGCGCCACCATAGAAGCGTGCGTTCAGCTCGACGGCGATCTGCGGCAGGCGCGGCACGAGCTGCGACACCATGGCGCTCGTGGCGCCGACCAGCGCCAGCACCACGCCGAACTGCAGCGCTTCGGGCACGCGCCGAAGCGGCACGAGCGCGTGCAGAGTGCTTCCCAACGTGATGCCGACGAGGAACGCAGCGAGCATGATCGTGAACGAGTACGTCGTCGTGCCGATGGCGATGCCGATGCCGCGCGTCCACATGACCTCGAGCGCCAGCGCGCACAGTCCGCTCACGAAGGTGCCGAAGAACGCCAGACGCAAGGGCCAGACGTCGGCCGGCGCGACGATGGAAGGGGTCGTGTCGCGAGAGTCGGCGTGGCGAGAGCCGGTGTCGCGCGCGACGGCCTCGGGGGCGGCCGCCGGCTCTGCTCCCACGAGATGGACGCGCCGGTCGAGGAGGAAAGCGGCGGCGGCGATGACGAGGTTGGCGCCCACGGCGAGGAGCTGGCTGCGCAACACACCGATCTGCGGCAGCAAGATGAAGCCTGCGATCAAAGCGCCGACCACGGCGCCGAACGTGTTGATGCCGTACAGCCACGCGAGACGCGGGCCGAACTCACGCGCCTGACGCACGACGTAGCGCGTGAGAACGGGCAGCGTGCCCCCCATGAAGAACGTCGGCACGAGCAGCACGGCGAAGGCGCAGGCGATGCGCAGCACGTTCAGCGCGCCGTCGCTGCCTTCGGTTTGTAGAGCGGCGGCGACGTAGAGCCGATCGACCAGACGCAGGAGCAGCGGCAGCAGGAGACCGGCGGCGGCGATGCCGGCCTCGAGAATCCCATACGTGCGCAGGGGGCGCGCCAGGCGATCGGCCATGCGTCCGAGAACCACGCCGCCCAGCGCCAGGCCGGCCATGAACGCGGCGAGCACGATGCTGATGGCCTGATGGCTGGCGCCGAAGATGAGCGACAGGTTGCGCGTCCACGCCACCTGGTACACGAGCGCCGTGGCGCCCGAGAACAGGAACAAGCCCGAGATCAGCAGTCCCAGTCTGAGCTGCATCCGGAAGCTCCCAGGGGAATCGGCGGCGCGTGGCGTGCTGAGGGTCGAAACGCGTGCAGGAGGAAGGCCCGCGCAAGCGTCCCGAGGCGCTATGATACGGGGCAGCTCACTCACGGGTCCACTCACCGGAACCGCGGCACGTTGCGGTCGCGGGGCGCCGGGTTGGGGCCCCGACCGGCCGCCCGACCCGCCACGCGCGGGGGCGCGCCCGAATCGAGATCCGGAGGCTTTCATGCAGTACGAAAAGCTTGGCGTGTTCTATCTGGGCCAAGCCTGTGACCCGACGTCGCTCGAACCCCTCGACGGTCAGCTCACGCTCTACGATTCACGCGACCTGTGCACGCACGGCGTCTGCGTGGGGATGACGGGCAGCGGCAAGACGGGGTTGTGCATCGGCCTCCTGGAAGAGGCCGCGATCGACTCGGTGCCGGCCATCATCATCGACCCGAAGGGTGACCTGTCGAACCTGCTGCTCACGTTTCCCAAGCTGCGGCCCGAGGACTTCCGTCCCTGGATCCAGGAGGACCAGGCGGCGCGCAAGGGCATCACGCCCGACGAGTTCGCAGCAGAGCAGGCCGAGCTGTGGCGCAACGGCCTGGCGGGTGCGCACCAGGATGCCTCGCGCATCCAGCGCCTGCGCGATGCGGCCGACTTCGCCATTTACACGCCGGGCAGCCAGGCGGGCTTGCCCGTGTCGGTCTTGAAGTCGTTCTCGACGCCGTCGGATGCGGTGCTCGGCGATGCGGATCTCACGCGCGAGCGCATCAGCACGTCGGCTTCGAGCCTGCTGGCGTTGCTCGGGATCGACGCCGATCCCGTGCGCAGCCGCGAGCACATCCTGATTTCGAACATCCTGCAGAAGAGCTGGGAGGAGCGTCGCGACGTCGATATTGCCCAGCTCATTCGATTGATCCAGGACCCGCCTTTCGAGCGCATTGGTGTCATGGATCTCGAGTCGTTCTATCCGGGCAAGCAGCGCTTCGAGCTGGCGATGCAGCTGAACAACTTGATGGCCGCGCCGGGATTCCAGTCGTGGCTGGAAGGGGAGCCGCTAGACGTGCGCAGGCTGCTGCACACGCCCGAGGGCAAGCCGCGCCTCAGCATCTACTCGATCGCGCACCTGAGCGACCCGGAGCGCATGTTCTTCGTCTCGCTGCTCTTGAACGAAGTGCTCGGTTGGATGCGCAACCAGCCTGGCACCGGCAGCCTGCGCGCGCTCGTGTACATGGACGAGGTGGCGGGCTACCTGCCGCCGACGGCGAATCCCCCGTCGAAGACGCCGTTGCTCACGCTGCTCAAGCAGGCTCGCGCGTACGGCCTGGGGCTGGTCCTGTCCACGCAGAACCCCGTGGACCTCG
>JBFJHN010000370.1:0-4301 GCA_041613275.1 Candidatus Krumholzibacteriia bacterium
ACCGTGGTGGCGCGTTACACGACCACGGCCACGCTCGAAGCCGAAAACCGCGCCGAGATCCTGGCCCGCACGCAAGGGGTCGTGGAGAAGCTGCTGTGCGAAGAGGGTGACCGCGTGCGCAGCAACCAGGAGCTTCTGCTCCTCGACGACGACGAAGTGCGTCTGCGTCTGCAGCAGGCCGAGGTGGGGCTGAAGGAGCAGCGTTCCATCTTCGAGCGCCAGGAGGCCTCCTTCAAGAAAGAGGTGGTCTCTGCCGCCGAGTTCGACCTGGCCAAGGCCAACGTCGAAAAGGCCGAGGTGGAGCGCGATCTGGCCGAGCACACGCTCTCGCTCACGCGCGTGCGGGCGCCGTTCAACGGCACCATCACGCAACGCCTGGTCGAGGTCGGCCAGAGCGTCAGCGAGGGCACACCGTTGTTTGCGATCGCCAGCTTCGACCCGCTGCTTGCGCGCATCCACGTCCCGGCCAAGGAAATGGGCTCGCTGCGCGTCGGGCAGGCGGTCGAGCTGGTTCTGGACAGCAACGCGAAGCGCCTCAACGGCGTCGTGCGGCTCGTCAGCCCGGTCATCGACCCGAGCTCCGGCACGGTCAAGGTCACCGTGCACGTGACCGACTATCCCGAAGGCACGCGGCCCGGCGACTTCGCGCAGGTCAACGTGGTGACGCAGCGGCACGAAGACGTGCTTCGCGTCCCCAACGTCGCGGTGTTCGAGGACCGCGGCGAGAACGTGGTGTACGTGGCTCAGGACAGCGTCGCGCACCGGCGCGTCGTCGACGTGGGCTTCATCGACGACACGCACACCGAGATCCGCAGCGGCCTCGAGGCCGGGGAAATCATCGTCGTGAAGGGTCAGCGCTCGTTGCGCGACGGCGGCCGCATTCGCATTCTCGAAACCGACGCTGCCATGCAGACCGGAGCCGATGCGCGCCCGGCACGACGCGAGGGCTCATGATCCGCTCGATCGTGGCGTTCGCCGTGGCGCGGCGCGTCACGGTTCTCATGGTCACCTGCGCGGTGATCGCGTTCGGGGCCGTGGGTTACTCGCGCCTGGCCGCCAACCTGCTCCCCGACATTTCCTATCCGTCGATCACGGTGCAAACCGAGTTCCCCGACGCCGCACCCGGCGAGGTCGAGAACCTGATCACGCGGCCGGTCGAAGAGGCCGTCGGCGTGCTGCGGGGGCTGCAGTCCATCCACTCGGTGTCGCGCGCAGGCATGTCCGAGGTGACGCTGGAGTTCGCCTGGGATTCCGACATGGACATGCTGGCCATGGACGTGCGCGAGAAGCTCGAGCGTTTGATCTTGCCCGACGACGCCGAGGACCCGGTGGTGCTGCGATTCGATCCTTCGCTCGATCCCATCGCGCGGCTGGCGCTGTACGGCGGCGACGACCTCTTCGCCATGCGCTACATGGCCGAGAAGCGTTTGAAGCAGGACTTCGAAACGGTGAAGGGCGTGGCCGCAGCCCAGGTCAAAGGCGGCTTGGAAGAGGAAATCCAGATCGACGTGGACCAGGGCAAGCTGGCCGCTCTCAACATTCCCATGCAGCGCATCGCCGATCTGGTGCGCGTGTCCAACATCAATCTTCCCGGCGGCGCGCTGCGCGACGTCAACAGCCAGTACCTCGTTCGGACGCTGAACGAGTACGAGACCGTCGAAGACATCGCGGGGCTGATCATCAGCCAGGAAGGCGCGCCGGTGTATCTGCGCGACGTCGCCACCGTCAAGCGCGGACATCGTGAGCGCGTCGAGATCGCGCGCGTCGACGGCCAGGAGTGCGTCGAGCTGGCCATCTACAAGGAAGGCGACGCCAACACCGTCGAGGTGGCGCGGGCGCTGCGCTCCAAGCTGGCCGACGTGCGTGAAGATTTGCCGGAGGGGCACCAGCTCGCCGTGCTCTTCGACCAATCGCAGTTCATCGAGCAGAGCATCCAGGACGTGCGCGGGGCGGCGGCCATCGGCGGCGTTCTTGCCGTGTTCGTGCTGCTGCTGTTCCTGCGCGACGGGCGCAGCGCGCTGATCATTGCGACGTCGATTCCGATCTCGGTGATCGGCACGTTCATGCTGATGTATCGCATGAACGTGTCGCTCAACATCATGTCGCTCGGCGGCTTGACGCTCGGCATCGGCATGCTGGTCGACAACTCGATCGTCGTGCTGGAGTCGATCTTCCGTGCGCGCGAGCGCGGCCTGGACTATGCGCGCGCGGCCATCGAGGGCACACGCGAGGTGGGCGGCGCGGTGATCGCGTCGACGCTGACGACGGTTTCTGTGTTCCTGCCCATCCTGTTCGTGGAGGGCGTGGCCGGGCAGCTGTTCGGCGACCAGGCGCTGACCGTGACCATCAGCCTGATGTGTTCGCTCCTGGTCGCCATCACGCTCATTCCCATGCTGGCGTCGTTGGGAGGCCGCGGACGCGTACAGCCCGCGCCCACGCGCTCCGCGGACGCCGAGGCGCCGCGCACGCTGGGCGGGCTGTCGGTGCTGTACGACGGAGCGCTGCGCAGCGTGCTGCGCGCACCCTGGGCCACGCTCGCCGTCGGCTTCGCGCTGTTCGCCGCGGCGTTGGTCGTGCTGCCGCGCCTGGGCAGCGAGCTCGTCCCGCAGCTCGACCAAGGCGAGTACTACTTCGAGGTCACCATGCCCGAGGGCAGCTCGCTCGTGGCGACGAACGCGGCGTTGGTGGCGATGGAGCAGGCGGCCGCCGCGCAGCCGGCGTTCGCGCGCTACTACACGAGCGTCGGCAGCCGCCAGGTCGCCGGCGGCCTGTCGCTGCGCACGCGTGACGAGAACCTCGGTCAGCTCAACGTCGTTCTGCGCGACGACGCCACGGATGCCGAGCGTAACGCCGCGCTCGCCGCCATGCGAGAGGCCATCGATCGTGTCCCCGACCTGCGCACCAAGCTGGGCACGCCGTCGTACCTCAGCCTGCGCACGCCCATCGAGGTGGTGATGTTCGGCGAGAACCTCGAAGAGCTGCGCGAGTACTCGGACGCGTTGCTGCCGCTGCTGCGCGACGTGCCCGGACTGGCCGACGTGCGCTCGTCGTTGGAGATCGGCAACCCCGAGCTGCAGGTGGTGTTCGATCGCTCCCGCTTGGCCTCGTTGGGATTGGACCTGGGCGTGTTGTCGCAGACGCTGCAGGATCGCGTGCAGGGCACCGTGCCGACGCTGTACAAGGAGGCCGACCGGCAGATCGACATTCGTCTGCGCAATCGCGAGTCCGACCGCAACACGTTGCAAGACGTGCGCGGCCTCGTCGTCGCCGAGAGCGACGGCGTACCCATACGGCTCGCGTCCGTCGCGCAGGTCGAGCTGGCGCGCGGACCGGCGGAGATCCATCGCCTGCAGCAGCAGCGCGCTGCGGTCATCACCGGAAACTTGAGCGGGCGCAGCCTGGGTGACGTGGTGACGAGCGTGCGTGCAACGCTGGCCGAGATGCCGCCGCCGTCCGGCGTGTCCGTCGAGCTCGGCGGGCAGAACCGGGAGATGCAGGTGTCGTTCGACAGCCTGAAGTTCGCGCTCGCGCTCGCGGTGTTCCTCGTCTACCTGGTGATGGCGGCGACGTTCGAGTCGCTCGTGCACCCGTTCGTCATCTTGTTCACGATTCCGTTGGCGCTGGTTGGCGTGGTTCTGGGACTGGGGGTCACCGGCTATCCCATCAGCGTCATCGCCCTGATCGGCTGCATCCTGCTGGCCGGCATCGTGGTGAACAACGCCATCGTGTTCATCGATGCCGTCAACCAGGGACGCCGCGCCGGGCTCAGCAAGGAGGAGGCACTCCTGCGCGCCGGCCACCTGCGTCTGCGCCCGATCCTGATGACGACGCTGACCACGGTGCTGGGGCTCGTGCCCATGGC
This sequence comes from Candidatus Krumholzibacteriia bacterium, assembly GCA_041613275.1. Lineage (GTDB taxonomy): Bacteria > Krumholzibacteriota > Krumholzibacteriia > JBFJHN01. Next base: position 3,863 of record JBFJHN010000370.1, read on the forward strand.
GCTGGCGTTCGGCGACGGCTCCGAGCTGCGTGCGCCGCTCGCCATCACGGTGGCCTTCGGCCTGGCGGTGGCGACGTTCCTGACCTTGCTCGTCATCCCCGCAGCGTACAAACTGATGCCCTCGCAGGTGTCCACGGACAGCGAGTTCGACGACGCGCCTGAGCCGATGCCCACGCCCGCGTCCGCCACGGATTGAGAGAGCATGACGCTTCCCGAGCTGGCCATCCGACGCCCCATCGCGACGCTCATGGTGCTCGTCTGCGTCGCCGTCATCGGCTTCATCGCTCTGGATCGCCTGCCCGTCGGCTTCCTTCCCGAAGTCGACGAGCCGTCGCTGTTCATTCGCGTCCCGTATGCCAACGCCAGCCCCGAGCAGGTCGAGCGCAACATCGTGCGTCCGCTCGAGGAAGCTCTGGGGTCGGTGAAAGGCCTGCGGCAC